>JABGVY010000117.1 GCA_018645845.1 Gammaproteobacteria bacterium
CTGCCATCAGGACGTACACCAAGATCGCGAAGATGAAAATATTATCTGTGCTCATTTCTTGTTCCCCCCTAAAGCCATCAGCTTGAAGTAGATTCCAAAACAGAGGATTGAAGGCACCCAAAGCGCAGTGAAGACCCCTTCCTCTCTTTGACCTGTGAACCAGAGGTAAGCTGACAGCGCAAAAGAGATGGACACCGCCAGGAGGAAAAATATGTCGGACTGTTTAAACATTGTGTATCTCCAAAGATATTAAAATTAGTCGGAGCTGCCGAGTGCGCAGAGCATGCACCCGAGTACCAAGAACCGAACAAACGTGTGCACCGGTGACTCGCCCGGGAGCAACTCGATATCCCCCACGCCCATCCCGAACTGCGCTAAAACGACGGACCCCAGGCTTAGCAACACACCGAGCCCTATCATTCCTAATCCGCTCCTAAACGCGGCTCTCTTTAAGTTTGGATAGTTATTCAGCATTTGGAACTACTCGTCATCATTGTTCACGTTGTTAGGTAATAAGAAGTTCTACGGACACCTCCCCGATACGGATCACTATTTTTTGGGGTGTCCGTCAGGAACTAGACTGGCGACAAAGAACTTCACGGGGTGCTGACCGCACTTACTTTCGTCAGGATGTTTCGAAATAATCGATCGCCGGCGTCAGACCTTGTTGGTTCAATAGCGGGTCGATTTATAAACTCTGTTTCGCAATTAGCGCTAGACGGGTAAATGCTAGCGGGGGGGGTGACGAGAAAAATAGACCTGGGCTTTTCAAGTACAGGCTATATTTGCTGATTGGATGCCCTGAAATGCAGTGACGCTATCCCAACCAGTCGAGATGTCCGAGTTAGATCGGCAATGCTATGCGAGGACTTAAGGCATAACAATCTACGCCTGCACATTGTAAGCCAGGATACTCCAACCCGGGCATAAGAAGGATTAGCCACTTTTTACTTTATCAGCCTGGTGCATAATCCCCTGAAAATTGAGCAAGGACGGAACTTCGTTCACTCTACTGGTGGGTGCTGATAACCAAGGTTATGTTGCGCGATAAATTCAGCCAGGCGGATCGTCATGTAGTCGCTACCGTAGGGTCCGACCACCTGAAAGCTCACCGGCAGCCCATCCTCGTCTAATCCAACGGGCGCGGTGGTAGAGGGCAGGTAAGCCATTCCAGTTAGGATTGTCCACCGCACCAGATCTGCGTAAGGCCTTGTGGTGCCATCTGAAGATAATAAGTTTCTGTTCCCAAAGTTGCCTTGTTGATCGTGGGGAAAGGGAGGCACAGGGCTGATCGGCATAACAATCGCATCGTACTCAGAAAAGAACTCGCTCCACTTCAAACGTATTTGTCGCCTCTGCAAATCATTATCCAGCCACTGACGATGACTAGCCTCGGGCGCCGCCCCATTTTCACCAAGCGCTTCGAGTGTTTGCTTGGGCATCGATTGCAACATCGCGGATGTGACCAACCAACTGCCAATACGAAACGCTTCTTCAGCTTCGATTTCCGGTCGCGCGGTTCTATCGATAGAGACCCCTGTTGCCGCAAAATTTTCTATGGCGTTTTCCAATACTGCTGAGACTTTTGCGTCTAGGGGGCAAAAAGAATCTTCCAGCCAGACTGCAACTTTTAGGTTCGTGATATCCCTCGGAGCAGGCGGCAAAGCCGCGACCAGAGGGCCTTCCTGGCGAAGCATTAAGGTAGTGAGTAATTCCAGGTCATCAGCCGATCTCGCAAGAGGACCAATTACGTTCACGTCTGCTTCAGTCATCCCGCCATGGCGGTGATCTAGATATCCGGTCGAAGGGACTATGCCAAAACTGGGCTTGTGCCCATAGATGCCGCAAAAAGAAGCAGGGAATCGAATCGAGCCGCCGATATCCGTACCGATTTCGAAAGAAGTGAGGCCTGCTGAGACAGCCGCGGCAGCCCCACCTGAACTACCGCCAGGCACTCTCTCAGAATTCCACGGATTCACCGTCGTACCAAAGATTTCGTTGTATGACTGAATATCACCGGACCATCTCGGCAGATTCGTTTTGCCGAAAACTATGGCACCGGCCCTTTTTATCGCGTCAACCACCGGTGCATCCCGATTCGGTACATAGTCTGACAATTCTGTCGCACCGCCCGTAGAGCGCAGGCCTTTGGTCTCTAACGCATCCTTGATCGTCACAGGTATGCCATGAAGCGGCCCGTACGAACGCCCTGCCGCTAATGCTTCATCAGCCGCGTCTGCGGCTAACCTCGCCCGATCAAGATCCAGGGTTACAACGGCATTCAGGTTTTCGTTAATAAGACTCTCGCGTTCGACCAATAATTCTAGAAGTTCTCTACTGGAGAATTTTCCTTCTTTAATTGCCCGAGCCTGCTGCACGGTAGACCAGTATGCTGCATCCGGTGTGATCATAGTCGTGCCTCCTATGAGTAAGAGAATAAATAGGGTTCTTTGTCGAGCAACATTCGACCACCACCCTACCCTAACCCGACCAAGTTAGGCACGCAAATGACTCAATGTCCCGGACGAGCGCGACCATCACGGTAAGTTAGTGCACAACAAGAATTAACCACATTCCTGTTTTATCAGCCAAGTACATGATCCCCGGGGATGAGAGGCAATGGGTCGCTAATAGGGCACTGCGGGGCGGGTTGAGCTATGCAAGTGAGGACAGCAACGTTTCTGGAACGGGAGCTGGTCTGCAGAATACACGTCGCGCGCTTTCGTTTTCCTGTGAGTTGGGACCAGCGCCGGGAAGCTCCAGGGTGCTGATATCCGTCCCTAGCGACACCCTACACTTGATTTTGCCTGACGTTTGCAGCGTTGACTGCAATATTTTACCTTTGGCCAGTCACGTGCCCACTTCTTTCGCCAAGAAAAAGCTCGCTCGCAAACCTTACAGACCTTCTCAGGGAGTTGTTGTTTATGATGAGTCAAGGTGGCTCCTGCGGCCAGTCGTAATAATCGAGGCTGTCTAATGGCCCGGGTTTACGGGTGCCCGCCCAACGACGGCGATAGCGACCGTCTGAATCCCAATTGTCTGCCTGTTTTTCAAGATTGAAATGGCGGCCTCCTCTAGGGTCGGACCCCACGCCCGCAATGTACTGCCAATTGCCCCAGTTGCTACACGGATCATAATCTAGCAGCGTTTCCTCAAAGTAGCCCGCACCGCATCGCCAGTCGAGTTCTAGCTCATTGACGAGACAACTCGCGACGATTTGCCTGCCCCGATTGCTTAACAGACCCGTTTCCCTGAGCTCATTCATACACGCGTTAACGATCTGCCACGGTGTGTCGCCGCTGCACCACTTCAAAAAACGTTCCCGATAAAACGTCGTCAAAGGACGATGCCCCGCTATCCCTGAAAACTCAAAGAGTGTCGCGCCATGATGTCGCGCATGCCAGCGGAAAAACTCGCGCCACATTAACTCAAAGAGAATCCACCGAGTAGACTCATTAGCCCCATGGGCGGCTTCATAAAGACTGAGTTGCTCGAAAACCTGCGTCGGCGAAAGACAACCCAGCGCTAGCCAGGGGGAAAATCCGGTCGAAAAATGCTCGCCGAAAAGATAGTTTCGAGTCTCCTTATAAGTTGAAGCTGCGCGCGTCCGGAAGTACCGTTGCAGGTGCCCCATTCCACTTGTGGCCCCCCCCGTTATCAAACTCTTGTCATCTGGCGCCTCGATTCCTTGGCCATCAAAGTTAAAAGAGCTTGGACCAGGGAGCACCTTCGGTTTGTTCACCCGTGGTCTAAATTCCACCGCATCGAGCGACCGTCGGAATTGCGAGAAAGTCGCTGGAAATACCTCACCGAATTGGATCGATGGTAGCTGATAAAGGGTCGAACTGTCGTATTCGTCAAATGAAACCCTGGGAAACTGATCGCAGACATATCGCCAATCAGCCACCTCCCTGCTTGCATGCTGTCGCGAGCGCACCACCCGATCGAATTGTCCGGAACCCAGCAGCCGGCCGAACACCTCTCTTGGATTACCGCGCATCAGGTTAAGGGTTTGCCCGCACTCGGCCAGGCTACACCGAAGATCCAGCAACGACTGACGAAGCAGACGCCAACGTTGCGTGCCCATTCGAGTATTGCCAAAGCGATCGGTCCGGAATAGTTGGTCGTCAATACAAAAGATAAAGTCTAGCGTCGTGTCTTTTGTCGCGGCCTCCAGAGTCGGGTTGTCTTGCAAACGAAGATCATCCGTTAGCCAGTAAAGCGTGTTCATAGGGATAACCCAAATGCGATGAAGTGAAAAACAATGACCGCACAGGTGACCCCCGTGCGCATTCGACGATAGTACTTCGGCTGCTTGCTGAAAACCGAGTAATAACGCTCGCCCCAAAGCAAACAGCCAAAGAGTACGCCGAGTACCAATAGCGAACGATCGTCCATGAAAATCACCACAATGACTCCCACAATAACGATCGCGTTGCTGGCCAACAGCGTTTGACTTAGTTGCCAGCGAGAAAGGTCACGTTTCATTAGGGCGGTAGACCACCAGTTTCCCGACAAAAAGGCGATGATCGCGAGCGAGTAGGTCTTTAACAAGGTTGTAGCAAGGGGCATCTCTATCATGATGACGCAGCCAACCATGGGCACCACACCGGCCCAACCGAGCGCCAGGACCAATCGCTGATTTGCCAGCTCGTTGGCAGCTGAGGGTGGCGCTAAACCCTTTGACATGTCGGGCACCAGTATATTCTTCGTGACGCAAGAACCGACTTTTCGACCGACGTACCACACGTTCGACAAGGCTTCCCTGCCCTAGCGAAAACGGCGAACCGATCGCGTTCGTAATATCGCCCACCAGGCTTTGTATTTTTTGAAACAAGCCTTGCCGGCAATGTAACACCATTGGTTCTATAACTGCGCTGGCCGATCATCAGTGTGTTTCTGGCAAGTTTTCTTTTGCTGCTAAGATCGAGTTCTTTCGGCTTTAACAAGGGGTTTACCCTTGCAAAAAAAAGAATCTCTGAACGCAGGTAGTTGCCAACGCCGGCAATAAACTTTTGGTCGAGATATAAGGATGCCAAACGTCTGTTGTTAAAGTCCGAGCTCAGCAGCCGCTGCACTAGCGTCTCTGCGTTTAAATCATTGGCTAATAGGTCTGGGCCCAGACGCGCTAAAAAAGGGTGTTGGTAAACGTTAACCGTATCCCATAGGGAGATATCCGTGGCGCTGTAGAGTAACGCACTGTTTTCTTTCGTGTGCAGCCCAATACGGAGTGCGCGATTCGTGCGGGGCATCCTTCCCTTTTTCCTGACTTTCCACACGCCATAAAGCTGATTATGGGAATACACGGTCTTGCCCGACGAAAAATGTGTCAGCAGTGCTTTTCCACGAGTCTCTAACCCTTCAACCGTGTGACCAACGATATGCTTTTGCATACCCTTGAGCGCAGGGTGGCAGAGCTCCGCGGACTCTATCACTCGCCCCTCGAGCACCCTTGCAATGGCATCAGCGGCACGTCTTATTTCTGGACCTTCTGGCATAATAAGACGTACGACTCAACACGACAAACAGATCAACAGAGGCACCTCCCCTGGGTCCTTGTTCGGTTTACTCGAAGGTCTAGAAATGCTCGCCGGAAGCTGCTGCATGCCCGATCAGTGTAGGTAGGAAATCGTTAGGAATTTTCGCGTTTTCTCAAAAGCAGAAACAATGAAAAACTTGCCAACACTGACTCAAACCCCAGGGCCATGCCAGTGTAATCGTTAAAACCACCATCCATGAGCAAACCGGCAAGGCGCGCTGTTAAAAGTCCGACAGAAAAAGTCGCCAACATCACCAGAAACGACTCAACCAGCGTTGGTCGAAAAAAAGCAACCAGGGCCATGACACCAATCGAGGTCTGCACACCGCCATACATTGCCCGCAACTCCGTAGCCCCAGACGCCGACTCAGCGCCGATACCCACAACTTCTGCCAACATCCCCGGATTGCTGAAACACACCAGACCATAAGGCAAGAAAACGACAGCACAGAAAACTAAAAAGGTCTTCACAAACGGGGGTGACACCTAGCGCACCAACTTGAAAACTTTAATCGCTGCTTGCGCATCCTCGACAGCGGGGAATCCAGCAACGATATCCGGGTAGTCGGGCTCATATTTTTCCACATACGCCGTCATCATGGGCTGCCAACCGTCTTCCAATAAGGATGCCATAAGCGAGTAGGTATTATCACCAAGTCTCATTTCGACCGGCGCAGCCTCGCCAATCATGTTCACCCAGCCACTGTCGGCTGAGCCAACGATATAGAGCTCGTCCTGGTATTCGCTCACCCAGATGATGACCACGCGCGGAAGCGTTCCTTGAACAGCCAGTGTGATCTCGTGAACCGCAGAGGTATCGGGCCAGGTTTCAGGTGATTCTGTTGGCGTGCCACCGATAAAAAACCCGGGGACAGGTCCGAGTGGTGTGATTAAAACCAAAAGTGCTAACAGCAGAACCAGTAAGCCCGCCGCAAGTTTTACAACTTTCATCGAATCTTTCCCTAGACCATTAACACCGAACTACTTTAACAACTTTTTCCTCTGTTAGCGTTCGCTGGTAAAAAGGTGCCGTCAATAAACACCTGGACCTAAAAAGGTAGCCACGATTCTGCTTTTAAAGCCGAATAGATGAACCCATGTAATCAAGTCAAATACCTTGGAATCTCTCTGGAAACCCATCCTGCACCCCCTGGCCCAGTTATTTACCACTCTCGGTTTCGAGTATAAGACCTGGATTATTAATTGAGATCGCGGGATAGATTCTTTCCAACGAGCCCTAACATTGATCTTTCGGTTTTAAACATTGCGGGCGGCGCACATGGCGCCCAAAGGCGCCGCGTTCTCGAACGGTTTCCCGGGCGCTGCGCTATATCGCTGCCCCTTCTCGCTGGATCGCGATCCAGGCTTCTATTTTTTTTCCGGCTTTGATGGGGAGGACTCTCCAGTACATAATGAAGGGCGTGCCATCTTTCTTGTAGTTGATCGCCTTTCCTTCAAATTTACCGCCCGATTTGAGCGCTGTAGCAAGGCGTTCTGTCACCTTCTTGTCGGTACCCACACCTTGGAGAATTCGGGGTGTTTTTCCTATCACTTCTTCGGGCTTGTATCCAGTTAGCTTCTTGAATGCTTTATTCGCATAGGTGATCCGACCTTTCGCCGTGGTGTCGGTGATCAGGATTGAATCAAAACTGTTCTCGGCGAGGACCTTGAGCAGTGCCACGCTGATTTCAGCACTGCGGAGGGTTTTCTCAATTGTAGAAGCCATTTTTTATCTCGATTTTTAGGTTGTGAGACAAAGTTACGCTGCGGTACTACGTTTGGATCAGATTGACGTCCTTTTGAATTTCCCCGTTCGGTCATAGGCAACGCGTTACGCGGAATGATTCTGGGCCACCAGAGATCGCCGAAGTACCAGGATCTTCCTAGAGCAAGTCGACTGCAGCAATCATGACAGGCGCATTGCTACTCCTGTTAAATGGCGACACACACGCCAGGTGCCGGAGTAAAATTTACATTCCAAATTCTTACTCC
>JABGVY010000012.1 GCA_018645845.1 Gammaproteobacteria bacterium
GGTGATGCTGCTTTTGCCGGGCAGGGGGTCGTGATGGAAACCTTCCAGATGTCGCAGACTCGTGGCTTCTATACGGGTGGTACCGTTCACATCGTGATCAATAACCAGATTGGTTACACGATCAGTGATCCAGCGGACGCGCGGTCGACGCACTACTGCACAGAAGTAGCCAAGATGGTTCAAGCGCCTGTATTTCATGTGAATGGAGACGACCCCGAAGCGGTTGTGTTTGTGTCGCAGCTTGCCCTCGACTATAGAATGGAATTCAAGAAAGACGTGGTCATTGATATCGTTTGTTATCGCCGGCGGGGACACAACGAAGGCGACGAACCCGCGGTCACTCAACCGTTGATGTACAACAAAATTCGCACGCACCCAACTACGCAGACCCTCTACTCAGACAAGATTATTGCTGAAGGTGCGATTGATGCTTCGGATTACCAGGCTCGTATCGAAAGTTATCGTGATGCCTTAGATGAGGGTAAAGCTGTTGCCTGGGATTTTTTGACTAAGCCTGATACCTCCATGCATGTTGACTGGACGCCGTACCTTGGCCATGACTGGGACATTCCGTCGGATACCACGTGTGACGTGGGCCGATTCCAGGAAATTGCTCGCGAACTGAACGAAATACCTGAAGGGTTCGAGCTGCAAAAACAGGTAGCAAAGATCGTTGAAGATCGGCGAAAAATGGGTGCCGGAGATTTGCCAGGCAACTGGGGCTTTGGTGAAATCATGGCCTACGCGACCTTACTCGACCAGGGCTTTAGCATAAGGCTGATTGGTCAGGACGTTGGCCGGGGAACTTTCGCGCACCGGCATGCGGTGTTGCATGACCAGAAGGAAGGCACAACCTTAACGCCTCTCACCAGGCTGGAGAAAGAGCACAATCGATTCTACCTCTATGACTCGTTTCTTTCAGAAGAAGCGGTGCTCGCGTTTGAGTATGGTTATTCGGGTACTAGCCCGAACACCCTGGTGATCTGGGAAGCTCAATTTGGAGACTTTGCGAATGGTGCCCAGGTGGTTATTGACCAGTTTATCTCTTCCGGTGAACACAAGTGGGCGCGACTCTCTGGTCTGACGATGTTATTACCTCACGGATACGAAGGCGCAGGACCAGAGCACAGTTCAGCGAGGTTAGAGAGATACCTGCAATTGTCAGCAGAACACAATATCCAGGTGTGTGTGCCGACAACCCCGGCGCAGATGTTTCACCTGTTACGGCGGCAGGCTATTCGCCCACTTCGTAAACCACTCATTGTGATGACACCGAAGAGTCTATTAAGGCACAAGGAAGCTGTTTCAGACCTAGAAGACCTGTCGGGTGGGGCGTTCCAGACATTTATAGGTGACTTTCATACGAAAGATGCCGCGGATGTTGAGCGAATCGTATTCTGTAGCGGCAAGGTTTATTACGACCTGCATGAGAAACGGGTTGCAGACGGAATTCACAATGTTGCGATTGTTCGAATCGAACAACTGTACCCGTTCCCAGAGGCGGACATGTTGGCCACGCTGAAGATGTACCCGAATATCAAAGATGCTGTCTGGTGCCAGGAAGAACCAATGAACCAGGGTGCATGGTATGCAAGCCAGCATCATATGCGCCGGGTTTTGCATCGGGTATTTCCGGACCTTTATCTTGTTTACACGGGGCGTGAGGCATCTGCGGCCGCTGCGGCAGGTTATATGTCTTTGCATGTGAGACAGCAGCAACAACTGGTGCACGATGCACTGAGTGGAACTAATGAGAGTTAATGATGGTAGAAATTAAAGCACCACAGTTTCCTGAATCAATCGCAGATGGTGAAGTCGCAATGTGGCATGTTGCCGTAGGTGAAGCAGTGCGACGTGACCAGGTTCTCGTTGATATAGAGACAGACAAGGTTGTGTTGGAAGTCGTTGCCCCTTCAGATGGGATGCTTACGGTCGTTCATAAGGCCGAAGGAGACACTGTTCTCGCGGAAGAAGTGCTGGGTGAATTTGAAGCTGGTGAGGTGGCTGTAGTCGCGCCAGATGATGAGGGGCCGGAGGTTCAAACTTCAAACGACGAGACGCCTTCAGCGGAGGTGATCGCGAGCCCTGCGGCCAAGAAAATGGCTGATGAGAACGAAATTGACGTCACCCGTATAGAGGGAACAGGTAAGGGCGACAGGGTCACCAAAGAAGATGTTCTGAAAGCAGTAGCGAAACTTGAGGGCCAGAAAGAAAAAACTGCATCTACCAACATGCCGGGTCTGTCCCATGATGCCGGTAATGAAAGAATAGAGCGACGGGTGCCGATGACCAGGTTGCGCGCCAGTATCGCTCGCCGGCTAGTTGAGGCCCAGCAAACAGCAGCCATGCTGACGACGTTCAATGAAATTGATATGCAGGCCATCATGGACCTGCGTAGCAGATACAAAGATGATTTTGCCAAATTCCACAATGGTACCAAGTTAGGTTTTATGTCCTTTTTTATCAGGGCGAGCGTTGAAGCGTTGAAACGATTTCCGGGGGTCAACGCGTCAATTGACGGTAATGATATTGTGTACCATGGTTATCAGGACATTGGTGTAGCGGTTGGTACTCCCAGAGGTTTGGTCGTACCGGTAATAAGAGAAGCCGATAGCCTGACCATAGCCGAGCTTGAGGATCAGGTTCGGGAGTTCGGCAAGAAAGCCCAGGAAGGCAAGCTCTCGATCGAGGATATGACAGGTGGTACATTCACGATTTCAAACGGTGGAACCTTCGGATCGCTGCTCTCAACGCCGATTCTGAACCCACCGCAGACGGGGGTTCTGGGGATGCACAAAATCCAGGAACGTCCGGTCGCAGTTAATGGCGAGGTAGTGATTCGCCCAATGATGTACGTGGCTTTGTCCTATGATCACCGCTTAATCGATGGGCAGGAAGCGGTCAGATTTCTCGTGACACTTAAAGATTTTCTGGAAGAACCCGCTAGGATCCTGCTGGATCTTTAAACCCACAGCTATTGCAAGGATAAACGGGCTATGTCGTTGAACTTTGAAGTCATTGTTATTGGCGGTGGACCTGCGGGTTACCATGCGGCAATACGGGCAGCTCAGCTTGGGCTAAACACTGCCATTGTCGAGAAGTGGCTCAATAAGGAGAATGCACCCGTTTATGGCGGTACCTGCCTGAACGTTGGCTGTATCCCATCTAAAGCGCTGCTTGAGGCTTCCCATAAATTTGTTGATACCCGTGATCATATGGGTGATATCGGTATCAAGGTTAAGGGCGTTACGGCGGACATACCGGCGGTGATCGCGAAGAAAGATGAAGTGGTTGGCAACCTGACGAAGGGCGTCGAGGGACTACTCAAGAGCAATGGTGTCACCACATTTGAAGGTATGGCTGTACTGGGTGCAGGACGAAAAGTGGCCTTCACTGCTCACGACGGAAAGACAGAGGAACTGGTAGCGGAGCACGTGATTATTGCCACCGGTTCGGTACCAATCGATATTCCACCTTGCCCGCTCACCGATGGCCTGATCGTTGATTCAACGGGTGCGCTGGATTTTACAGACGTGCCCAAACGTCTGGGTGTCATTGGCGCAGGCGTCATTGGCCTTGAATTGGGTAGTGTCTGGAGTAGGTTCGGCTCAGAGATTGTGGTTCTTGAAGCGCTCGAAAGTTTCCTGCCAGCAGCCGATAAGCAGGTTGCTAAAGAGGCAGCTAAACAATTTAAGAAGCAGGGTATGGATATTCGGCTCGGCACTCGGGTGACGGGTTCTGAAGTAAAGGGTAAAAAAGTTACGGTGACCTATACCGATGCAGAAGGTGACAAAAAGGAAGTCTTTGACAAAGTGATTGTTGCGGTCGGACGACGCCCTTATACAGAAGGGTTGTTAGCCACTGATTCCGGGATCTCGTTGGATGATCGAGGACTCATTCCAGTCAGTGATGTTTGTGTGACCGAGGTGCCGGGCGTGTATGCTGTGGGGGATGTTGTTCGTGGACCGATGCTTGCTCATAAAGGTATGGAAGAGGGCATTATGGTCGCGGAGAGAATTGCAGGACAGAAAAACCTGGTGAACTACGACCTGGTGCCCTCTGTTGTTTATACACACCCCGAAATCGCATGGGTCGGAAAAACTGAACAGGAGCTTAA
>JABGVY010000196.1 GCA_018645845.1 Gammaproteobacteria bacterium
CGAGGACTTGTTCAGCTCCCAGATCTGGGCGCGTAAACTCAAGTGGGGCGGAGCACATGTTGAGGAAGAAGGAAACCTGAAGATTGGCAATGCCTTCAATTCAGGCTACGGAACCGGTGGCAGCGCTCTGCACCATTTCGCAGTCTGGCCACGCTTACACGCCAATGATTTTAAAGTGCGAGACACCTACGGCGTAGGGCTGGACTGGCCGTTCGAATATGCCGAGCTCCAACCGTTCTATGATCGTATACAAAAAGAGATTGGTATCAGCGGAGATGCCAGTCAGGAGACCTGGAGACCTCCGGGGGACCCATATCCAATGCCCGCGCTGCCAGTGTTTCCCCAGGGCAAGATCATCGCCAGAGGCTTCTCAGAGCGCGGCATGCAGACTGCACCAATCCCCCTGGCCATTAACAGTGTGCCCGGAAATCAGCGACCCGCCTGCTTGTTTGATGGCTGGTGTGACGCAGGTTGCCCTACGGGTGCACTGGCTAATCCCCTTGTTACCTATCTGCCACAGGCGTTGAAAGCAGGTTGCGATATTCGTCACAATGCGACTGTCACAAAAATACTGCACAACAAACCGGGCACAGCGGTAATCGGAGTCGAATATGTGGCGCGTGACGGGAGCGTGCATCAGGTGCTTGCTGACACGGTTGTGCTTGCTGCCTTTGCGGTGCAAAACGCCAGATTGTTACTTGCATCTCGCTCAGACAAATTCCCTGATGGTCTGGCGAACGAGTACGGCCTTGTAGGCCGCTATCTGATGACCCACATTTCCACATCAATCTATGGATTGTTTAAAGAAGAGACCAGTCCTCACCTGGGGCCTACAGGTGGGCAGCTTATTAACCAGGACAATTACGCAAACAAACAAAGAGAAAACGGTGCGTTTGGATCCTGGCAATGGCTAATTGCCAATGCACTCAAACCCAATGACTTATTAGGGATAGTCAATACACGGCCTGATATTTACGGCGCCGCGTTACACCCATTTATGACCAGGGCAGCCAGGCACATGGGTAACATGGTAAATATTGGGGAGGATATCGCTCGGTTTGAAAACCGCGTATCACTCAGCAAAACACTGGATGCATACGACATGCCCCTGGCACACACTATCCACAACGTCGGGGCAGAAGGGGATGCGATGAACAAGCTTGCAGTAGAGGAAGGTCTGGACGTATTCAGGGCGGCTGGTGCGGTGGAAGCCTGGCAGGGTCCTCGTTTCGGTATGCATTTACTGGGTGGAACGGTAATGGGCACTGATCCCAAAGAGTCTGTTACAGACAGTTATGGACGCTGCCACACACTCAACAATTTATACGTCGTGGGCCCCGGAGTATTCCCCAGTAGCGGCGCAGTAAATCCAACGTTTACGATACATGCGCTCGCTTTACGCACTATAGAACACTTGTTGAAAGCTGGATAAATTAATACTGCCTAGTTCCCTTCGAATACCGGCTTTTCCTTGTTCACGAAGGCATCGTAGGCGCGCACAAAATCCTCGGTTTGCATACATATTGCCTGTGCTTGAGCTTCAGCTTCGATGGCCTGGTCCACGCCCATATTCCATTCGTGCTGCAGCTGGTTTTTTGTTATGCCATTTGCAAAGGTAGGCCCGCTGGCGATGCGCTGAGCCATTTTTGTAGCATCATTCAATGGCTCATCACTTAGACCATTATAGAAACCCCAGCGTTCTCCTTCTTCGGCATTCATGGCGCGGCCCGTATATAACAATTCACTGGTACGTCCCTGACCTATGATACGAGGTAAAATGGCACAGGCGCCCATGTCACAACCCGCCAGACCTACGCGGTTGAAAAGAAACGCTACCTTTGCATCGGCTGTTGCGTAGCGCAAATCGCTACTCATCGCGATAATAGCGCCGGCACCTGCGCATATACCTTCTACTGCACTGATAACCGGTTGAGGGCACGCTCGCATTGCCTTTACCAAATCTCCGGTCATACGGGTAAATTGCATCAGCTCTTTCATCGACATTTTTGTCAGCGGGCCAATAATTTCATGTACGTCACCGCCGGAGCAGAAATTACCTCCAGCCCCATGTATCACGACACAAAAAATATCATCGGCATAAACCAGGGCACGAAAAAGGTCACGCAGCTCAGCATACGATTCGAAGGTGAGCGGGTTTTTTCGTTCCGGTCGATTCAGCGTGATACGTGCTACACCCTCACTGGCCTCCCACAAAAAGTGCTTTGCTGAATAGTTGCTTAACTGTGTTGGTTGCATGTACTTCTCCTGAAATATGAAAGCACGGCTTACATAACCTCGCCGCCGCTTACCGAAATTGCCTGGCCAGTAATTGAGCTACTTTCCTCTGCACACAACCAGAGTACGGTGTTGGCGACTTCCTCTGGAAGCACCAGCCTTGCCTGTGGATTTACACTGGTAAATTCAGCGAGTGCCTCGGCTTCACTGCGACCCGTTTTGTCCTGAATGCTGGCGACAGAAGAACGAATAATCTCGGTATCGGTAAATCCCGGACACACTGCGTTAACCGTGATGCCCTGTCGGGCAGTTTCCAGCGCCAGGGCCCGGCTTAAACCCAGCACACCGTGTTTCGCAGCACAGTATGCGCTCACATAAGCATAGCCTCGCTGTGCAGCGGTGCTGGCAATATTAATGATGCGACCAAATTTTTTCTCTCGCATGCCGGAGAGCACAGCTTGAGTACAGTGATAGACACCATGTAAATTGACCTCGAATACTGAATTCCACTCTTCAAAGGTCAATTTGTGGAACGGTGCACTTGGAGCAATACCGGCATTGTTAACCAACACATCTACTAATCCAAAACCCTTGTTATCCGCCGCCAGAGAAAAGGCCTCTTGCACACTTTTTTCGCTGCCAACATCGCAGACAATAGTCTGTACTAAATCGGGTTTGCCCAGCTTGTCTGCAGCGCGCTCGAGTACATCCTTGCGTCTACCCATCAGCGTGACGGGAATATTATGGTTCACTAACGAATGCGTTATCGCGGCACCTATTCCGGTGCCTGCACCAGTTACCACTGCATGAGAAAGTTTTTTCATAGTCTGTACAACTCTAGTTTATAGGTGCCTTTGGGTCAGACAGTGTCGTTTCCGCTTCCCGCTGGAGATTAATGTGCAATTGCCGATAGCCCATAAAGTATTGCTTCTGCTCAGAAACGCCAGGCCCTGTATACCCCACTTGAGCGGCGGCCCGCATGGTCCAGTTGGGGTCTGCCAAATGCGGTCGGGCGAGACACACCAGGTCTGCGCGTCCCGCGGCAATAATACTGTTCACATGGTCCGCTTCATAGATGTTTCCAACTGCCAATGTCGCAATACCCAGCACGTTACGAATTTGGTCTGAGAGCGGTGTCTGAAACATGCGGCCTGGCCTAGGCTGGGATTCGTGAGAGGTTTGTCCGCTGGATACATCGATGATATCAGCGCCCGCAGCGTGGAAAGCGCGGGCTATTTCCACCGCCTCGTCTTCTGTAATACCCGCATCTCCCATCCAGTCGTGGGCAGAAATGCGTACCGACATGGGTTTGCTCAAGGGCCATGCAGCGCGCATAGCGCTAAAAACTTCTAATGGGAAACGTAGCCGGTTTTCAAGGCTACCTCCGTACTCATCCGTACGATTGTTTAGAATGGGAGTGATGAATGAAGCAATGAGATAGCCGTGGGCAGCATGCAGTTCCAACATATCAAATTCAGCACGGTTCGCCCTTAGCGTTGCGGCCACAAACTGATCTTTTATGTCGTTCATGCCGTCACGGTCGAGCTGCATAGGCGTATCACTATAATGGTCATAAGCGAGCGGGCTGGCAGAAACCAGTGGCCATCTGTCTTCAAGGTCCAGAGGGTCATCCAGGCGATCAGGATGCCATTCCCACGGAACTTTGGTCGCGCCCTTGGCCCCGGCGTGTCCTAATTGCATAACAAATTTTGCCTGGGTGTGGGCGTGCACAAATTGGCTAATCTTTAACCATGCCGCTTCCTGTTCATTGTTCCAGATTCCTGCGCAACCGGGGGTGATTCGGGCATCACCCGATATATTGGTCATTTCGGTGAATACCAGGCCGGCGCCCCCCTTCGCAAGGCTTCCATAATGCACAAGGTGCCAATCGGAGGGTAAACCGTCTACGGCACTGTACATTGACATGGGAGATACCACGACGCGGTTGATGATTGGCATGGTTCCAATTTTGTAGGGTAAAAACATGGGAGGAATTGCTTCTTCGCATTCCACACCCTGCGCTTTTTGAGCCAGATGTTTCTCCATCTCCTCAAGCCACGCCTTGTCCCGCAATCGCAGGTTTTCATGGCTGACTCTCTGGCTGCGTGTCAGCAATGAGTAGTAAAACTGTTTCGCATCGAAGGCATTCAGGTAGCGGGGCGTGTTTTCGAACCAGATCATCGCATTCTGTGCAGCGTTTTGAAGCCGCAAAGCTTCTATTTCGCGCTCATCCTGATAAGCCTTTAAGGCCTCACCCATAGGAAGATCACTGTTAACGTGTTGCGCCAGCGTTATGGCATCTTCCAGACCCAGTTTGGTGCCCGATCCTATCGCGAAATGAGCGGTATGTGCTGCATCCCCTATAAGAACAACCCGGTCATCCTTGACCCATTGTCGGCACAGCACTGAGGGGAAATTGATCCAGGCAGAACCTCGCACATGTGCTGAATTAGTCATGAGCTCATGACCATCCAGATAGGCTGAAAATATTTTCCGACAGGTTTCTGCGCTCTCGGTATGTGACATTTTGTCAAATCCCAGGGCATCGTACACGTCCGGATTACATTCAACGATGAATGTGGATGTGGTCTCATCAAACTGATAGGCGTGCGCCCATATCCAACCGGCAGGAGTCTCCTCAAAAATAAAAGTGAAGGCATCGCGAAAAGTCTGGTGTGTACCCAGCCACACAAACTTGTTGGGCCGCACATCAATCTCACATTCAAATTCATCGAGATGTGCATTTCGTATCTTGGAATTCAAACCGTCGGCAACGACAACCAAGTCGGCATCGGCAAACCGATCGTCAATATCACTCGCTTCGAATTCGCTTTCAAAATGCAAAGCCACTCCTAGCTCTGCGGCGCGGCTGTGAAGAATTTCCAGCATCCGCTTTCGACCCAGGCCAATAAAACCATGCCCGTCTGATCGTTCGAGTTTTCCAGATACAAAACAATCGATCATGTCCCAGTGGATAAATTCTGCGTTAATGGCGCTCGCGCTTGCCGGGTCAACCGCCTGCAGGTTTTCCATCGTCTGATCGGAAAACACCACACCCCAGCCAAACGTATCATTGGGTTTGTTACGTTCATATACTGCCACTTCGTGGGATGCGTTTTTCAGCTTCATTGCTATCGCAAGGTACAGACCCGCCGGTCCTCCACCAAGACACACAATTTTCATGCAAATCTCCAACAATCTGGCTATTAAAAGTGCAGTCAACTAACGCCAAATAGTTTAGGCTTAAAGTTTTAAGTATGAGTATAACCCAGATATTTTAGATATAAAATATCATTCAGGATTAGCCATGACGAGTAACAAAGATACCGGTGCATCTTCTGACCTTGAAACTAGACTGATTGAACAGGATCACCATTCCATCAAGCTTTGGCTGCGCTTACTGACGTGTTCTAGCTTGATAGAACGAAAATTGAGAACAGCGCTCAGGGAAGAATTTGACACCACATTGCCGCGATTTGATTTTTTGGCGCAGCTTGATCGTGTACCTGAAGGGTTGTCCATGGGTGAACTATCCAATCGGATGATGGTGTCTGGCGGTAATGTTTCTGGAATAGCTGGCCAGCTGGTCAAGGAAGGGCTTATCAGCCGGCGAGCTGTGCCGGAAAACCGGCGCACGTTCATAGTGAAACTAAGCCCGAAGGGACGCCGGTTTTTCCAAAAAATGGCTGTTCGTCATGAACAATGGGTCATCTCTCTGCTCGGAGAGCTCAGCATGGAAGACGTAAATCGGGCTATGGGTCTGCTGGGCAAGGTTAAAGTCACACTTGAGCAAAATTAGGTTTAGCCGCTACTGGCTTCATCCAGCTTTGGAGCACCCAACATCTCACGAATTCGATTGGGTATGCCTATGGCTTTAAGTTCCCCATTGTCCTGAATCTCTGCATACACTCTGGTAGCGGTTCCCTGGGTAACCAGGCTTGAGTCGCTCAAATGGTTCGCGGTGCATTCCCACGTGAGGGTAGAGTTGGAAATATCCGCCAATTTTAATCGAGTTAATATCCGATCGCCGTACGCTGCCGGGCCGACGAACTCAAACTGTATGCGTCCCATAACAAACGCCGTACGGTCTTTTTCAATCATCTCTTTTACCGGGTACCCGGATTGCGCAAAAAACTCGTGTTCCGCGTCGTTAAACCACGCGAGCATGCGAGGAAAATAAACCAGACCAAAGGGATCGGACTCTCCCCATTCAACAGTTATTTCTCTGGTATAGACAAGCATAATGACGATAAACCTGTATCAGCAAAACCCGGGGGAAACCCGGAAATCAGTAACTTTACGAGCTTGCTAAGATATAGTGATTTAATAACAGGTTCAACCAAGCAACAGGGGCGACGGTCGGGTGAGCCAGCAAGTTGGCTTTTCGTTACCTGCCGGTATATCTCCGTGGCCGGTGTCTGAATTCGATGGTTGAATCGTCATATATCTCAACGATCAACGCACGTTAGAATCAGTTCTGGCTGACGATGGGACACTTGCTGGAATCGGGACACTATTCTTAAAGTAGTAAGAGAGTGGTTATTCGTGCTGCCGCACGTTCCTTCGCCTTTGCCCACTTATCGCTTTTTCTTATCATCAGAAACGGTGAAATGCTATGGTCTTAAGAAACAGCTATCAAGAGGTAAGCTTATGAAAATGATAGTCGTGCTGATTGTGTTGCTAACCTCAGCACTCAGTCACGCAGCGGCGGAAGGGGATACTGCACCACCATTCACCTTGCCAAATCTGGACAAAAGCGCTACCTATTCTTTACCCACAGGCAAAGTCGTTTACCTGGATTTCTGGGCCTCCTGGTGCGCGCCCTGCCGTGTCTCATTCCCTGAGGTTATTGCCCTTCAGAATGATCTGGGTAGTGACAGATTCGAAGTCATTGCCGTGACCGTCGATGAAAACCCTGCTGCGGCGATAAGGTTTCTCCGGCGCTTCGATGTCCCTTATCAAATTCTCTCCGATCCCGATGGTGTGGTCGCTGAACAATATGCGCTGCCAGGTATGCCAACGTCATTTGTCATTGATCAGAAAGGCGTTGTCGCGTTACGACACTCAGGCTTTAAAACGGGTGATATGGCCTCGATAAGGCGCCGTATTCACCAACTATTGGAAACATCGCTATGAAAGTTAAGTTAGTAACGTCACTATGCGTGGTATCTCTATTGAG
>JABGVY010000011.1 GCA_018645845.1 Gammaproteobacteria bacterium
ACTCGCAATTCTTATATTTATGCTGGTTCTGGCTAAATTTAGCCTGGCAGCAGGCAAAGCCCAACTCAATGAAAAACAGGCTGATGGGACCGATCAAGGTGAATCGCCCTCTACCGGTGAGGACAGTAAGACCAATCAGCTGAACTCTCCTGAAAGCGAAATTCAGGCGTCAGGTAAAGAGGCTGATGAATAAGGGAAAACCCTTCTGGAGCATCAAAACCTGAGCATAGGAATATCCAATAATAATAGAGCGTAACTTTCTCTGGTGGTATCTGGTGGCAGAAGCATCCTTATGAGGGGGATTTAGGCCAGAAGTTAGTGAAAGCCGTTTTTCGGCAAGGAGTGGGCACCAACTGATACTGTTCTATTAACCAACGCGACCTTTGACCATAGCTACACTTGTCAATCGTTGGCATCTACTGTTTACAACTAGTAGACCCCGCCCAACTTGCTGTGATCCCAGGTGACTATTTTGTCCGGGGTGAATTTCATGCCCATTCGTTTAGATGCGGTGCTCATCATGCCTTCGCGAATTTTTTCACCCGCATCGGCTTGCAGATCGCCGCGTTGAACAGAAATATTAAACAGGATATCCCGGGTGGCGGCTACATCGTCGATCAGTTCCACCTCTGTGTATATAAGAACACTCTTTAGTTCCTGGTAAACGTCTCCAGATTCCACCAGTAAAGCCACTTTTGGGTCCTTTTTCAGGTTGTTTATTTTCTGACTCTTCCTGAAGGTTGTCATGTAGACAACATTTTGATCGTCAACGGTGTACCACATTGGCATGGGGTGCGGGTAGCCGTTCTTGCCATTTGAGACCAGAATAATGGTGCGAGAATTTCTGAGGTAACTGCCGATTTCATCATCGGTCATATTTATCTGATCACGTCGTGACACATTTAGCTCCTGTTTTAAGTATGTGGGCCCTCGCAGAGTACCTTGCCTACCGACTATCCGTAAAGGTTCATCTTATCCGTCATTGTGCTCACGAGGTAATGCATTGTTGGGTCAAGGTTCTGGCTTGGGGGCGGCGCTCTGCTTTAAGCTCACTCTGCATTTTCAAAGATGCTGGAGCGTTCATTTGTTTCCGATACATTGACTGCTTGATGCGTTCTTGAGCCTGCGCTAGCGATTCCTCAGTAAATTCGCTGGTGCATATTGGTCCGTGAGAACGCGTTTGTCGGTCTTCCAGTCAGGATCCCTGTTCATGTTTGGTACGTACTTCCGTAAATCGATTTTGTAGCGCTCGAAGTCAGGTTTCAGCATCATAGCGTTCGCCATTAGCGTCTCGCTGTCGGGTAAATCCAGCGTGCTTGCAACGATAACACGGTTGCCCGTACCCGGCATTTTAAGGTTGAACAAAGGGCCAAACACAGCCGCATAGGTCGCTGATTCGTGGTGATAAAGAGAGCTTCCCGTGAACGTATTTGCGATGACGATACCACCCGGTGTCAGCAGGCTTTTGATATTGTCTAGAAATTCAACGGTCATCAGGTGTTCAGGAATATATTCCCCGGTAAAGGCATCCAGAATGATCAGGTCATATTGTTCATTTCTGCGAAGCGCGCGCCTGGCGAAGACCCTTCCATCAGTGACATGGACATCAATCTGGTGTGTATTCCTGAACCCGAAGTAGTCAGTTGCAACCTTAACGACCGCGGGATCAACTTCGACAAGATCCATGGTCAGGTTTGGGTAGATGCTAGTCAGTACAGATGAAATTGTTCCACCACCCATACCAATCATCAGGCCGCGAGTAGGTTGTGGATTAACCAGTAGTCCTGCGAAAATCATGCGTACATAAGCGAAGACAATATGCTTTGGGTCGTTAGTGTCGACGCAGGTCTGATTTCTTTGTTGACGCTTTACGGAAAAAACAAGACACCGCTTTCCAGCTTTTTCCGTCACGACAATATTTCGATAGAGCGATTTTTCCCTATGAACCACTGTGTCACTATATGACCCGGTGGAAACAAGCAGCAGTATGATGGCAAAGAATAATTTCATGTGTTGCGAGGTCAAACCTTTGCCTCAACCTCGCGGTCAACGATGAGGGCTATAAGGAAGCAGCAGACTAGGGCGATCGCCATGGTAACCAAAATCTCATTTATCTCGAACAGTAGAACAAAGTAAAAAGAAGTGAGCAATGTGCCAAGAGCGCTTCCCAGGGTAGAGATGAAGTAGAGACCTCCTGCAACACGACCGCTGTGATGAGTTTCTTCAACCAGAAGCCTGACCGAGTAGGGTGCAATCATGCCCAAAATTGCGGTTGGGACGAAGAATAGCAACATCGCTGCCAGCAGTGAACCGTATCGAGGGTCTTCAAATCGAAGGAAGACCCAGTCCATGAGGGCATCGCCGAATAAAATCGTCGGCACAGCAGTAATCGCTGCCGCCACGAAGAAGAGTCCGTATTTGCTGAGTCTTGGTGCCAGTAGCGAAAGACGACCGCCGATTAGATATCCGAAGGACAGCGCAATCATGAATACGGTGATGATGCTGCCCCACACATATATGCTGCTACCAAAGTAGGGTGCTAAAACTCGTCCACCCAGCAGTTCGATAGACATGATGATGAACCCGCTGGTAAATGCCAGCGTCAAGACAGTCCAGTTTATTATGCGACGTTTGGTTGGCATTTAAATCGGCACGAAATCCCTAATACTCTATTATACAGAAAGCCGGTCAGACAAAAAACGGGTCGTTTAAAACATCTTATTGGAAACATCTTAATTAAAACATCTTAATCAAAACAGGGTCACACAAAAACCGAACTACAAGCTGCAGGGCTGTTTGTGGCAGAATGGCCGTTTGGTGTTTTACTCGGACGCGCTTGAGTTCACTTAGTCGATTACTCCCTGTGATGAAAAACTATCAGGTACAGACCTTTCTGGGTTTCCTGGCTTTTTTTATCGCGCGTTTCTTTGAGGTCAGTACTTATTTCCTTGTGTCGGAAGGCATTGACTTGATAGACGGTCTGCTTGACGGTACCCAAGGCTCTGTCACCGTCGCCCAAATCGCGCTGGGCATTGTTTCTTGTGTGGCGCTGCGCTTCCTGTTCGTCTCTTATGCACGGCGCGCGATTCGCCGTGTCGGCATCGCCGTATCCTTCGATCTCCGTCAGATGTTGTACAAATCAGTCCTCAGACAGGGCCCCGGTTTTTTTGCGAAGATTAGTGTCGGCGATGTAATGACGCGTGCAATCCAGGATATTGCGCTAATTCAAAGGGCGATTGCCTTCGGATTGATATCTATTGTCATCATGGTGTTTGCGCCCTTGTTTGGCGTGTCGGCGATGTTACTCAAATCGACTTCACTCACATTGCTGATAGTCCCATTGCTACCGGTCGTGTTTATCTACGCGCTGCGTATGGCTAGTGAAATGGGCAGGAGTTCCAGAGAAGTACAGGAAAAACTGTCTGAACTGTCTTCACATACCCAGGAGAACCTTTCAGGCATCCGTACTATTCAGGCCCAGGTGCAGGAGGATAATGAGGTTAAGCGGTTCTGGTTAACGAACAACGACTACGCGAGTGCGTTCTATGACCAGGCACGCATAACTTCCCTGATGTCCGCTTGGATGCCGTTTTTTGCATCTGTCGCGCAACTCATCATTATCCTGTATGGCGGCCACCAGGTCATGACCGGCCAGATTTCGATTGGGGATCTGGTGTTCTTTTTTGCCTGTCTCGGTATGTTACTGCAGCCAATTCGCATGGCTGGCATGCTGGTGATGTTGCTCCAGCGAGCGGCTGTTGCCACCGGCCGGCTTTATGAAATCTATGATGCGGAACCCGAGATTAGCGATCGCCCTAGCGGGCTGGCTCCGTCGAATATTCAGGGCGCGTTTGATTTAAGGAACGTAAGTTATACCTATCCTGATGCGGATAAGCCTGTCCTACGTAACATCAATATCGAAATAGCTGCTGGTGAGTCAATTGCGATAGTGGGCCGTATCGGCAGTGGTAAGAGTACGCTGCTAAAACTGTTCACCCGGATGATCGATACACCGGATGCGTGTCTTTATATTGATGGTCATGATGTTAACGATTATCCCTTATCGCAACTTCGGCAGCAGGTTTCGCAGGTTCTACAGGATTCGTTTTTGTTCGGAGAGCCACTCTTCAGCAATATCAGCTACGACGATCCCGAGCGTCGTCTTGAGCTTATCTGGGATGCAGCTGAATCAGCATCGCTGCGCGGTTCTATTGATGAGTTTCCCATGAAGATGCAGACCATCGTCGGAGAACGCGGCGTAATGCTTTCAGGTGGTCAAAAACAGCGAGCGACATTGGCACGAGGATTGATCAGGAATGCGCCGGTGCTGATTTTAGACGATTGTTTTTCAAGTGTAGATACAGAAACCGAAGAACACATTCTCAGTCGCCTGAAACGTTTACGGGCCGGCAAGACGACAATCCTGGTGTCTCACAGAATCTCCACGCTACGTCATTCCGATCGTATCGTGGTGCTGGAAGATGGCGAGATAGTTGAAATAGGCAGTCACGAGGAGCTACTAGCGTTGGATGGCGCCTATGCTCAACTCGAAAGAGCGCAAACCCTTAGTGATGAGCCAGTAGCAGTGCAGGGCTAGAGGATGACGAATAAGGTGACCAGTAATAGCCGCGACCATAGTATGTTCGATGCAGAACTCTCAGGGGCTGTGCTCAATCTGCATCTGTTTGGCCGACTGGTGCGATGGCTGAAGCCCTATCGGCTTATGCTTATCCTTAGCACGGTTCTGGTCCTGGTCGCTAGTTATGCGGCGGTTGTGATGGAGATCTTGATATCCCGGGTCCTGGTGGATTACATCATCGTCGGCGAAGCCGAGTCTCCTATGCCTGATTTGGGTATGATTGAGCTGACTATCTGGATTGAACGGCAAACGGGCCTTAGTTCGCTTAACTCCGCCGGTCTCCTGTTTTTTATTGTTATGGTGCTTTTTGCGCTTGCGGGTCACTGGCATCGTCTTACTCTGACCAGCGCGATTGTCAAAGGGTTACGTGACCTCCGCCAGGACCTGTTCGCGCATATGGAAACGCGCCCCAGCTCTTTCTATGACAAGGTACCGGTCGGCCGGATAATGACTCGTGTAACAAACGATATCGAAGCCTTGTTTGAGATGTTGCGCGGTATGGGAAGCCTGATCGGGGAATTCGTTCCATTCTTTGTCGCCCTTGCGGTGATGTTTTCGACGAGTGTTAAATTGACCTTACTGCTGTTGGCACTAGTCCCTGTTGTCGGCGTAGCGACCTACTTCTTTCGTCGAGCATCCCGGGAGGTATTCAGGCTGGTCCGAAACAGTGTCTCCTCGCTGAACCAGAACCTTCAGGAGAACCTGTCTGGGATTCAGGTTGTGCAGTTAAGCGGTCGTGAACATAAAAATCTCGACGAGTACACCAGACTCAACAAGCAGAATAGAAGGCAAGAGTATCGCTCGATCAACCTTGCGACTTTTTATGGTGCTTTCAATGATAGCCTGACTTCAATCGGTCTTGGGTTAATCATCTGGTTTGGTGCCGGAGAGGTTGTGCAGGACGGAATGACGATTGGCGGGGTGATCCTGTTTACCCGCTTCATGAGTATGCTGTTCACGCCAGTGGTGACATTGGGCGAACAGCTTAATGTACTGTTTCGTGCGATGGCTAGCGGGGAAAGAATATTTCAGGCTCTGGACTGGGACGAACAGATTCATGAGCCTGCCTCGCCCGTGACGCTGCCACCTCGAGTCAAAGGGAAGATCGAGTTTAGGCGAGTCAATTTCAGTTATGAGCCGGGTAATCCTATCCTGCGGGACGTGTCCTTTGTCGTGCCTCCCGGTGAGAAACTGGCAATTGTCGGGCCTACTGGTTCAGGTAAAAGCACGTTGATCAGGTTGCTCGGTAGGTTTTACGACTTCCCTGATGGCATGTTGTTTCTCGATGATGTCGACATTAACCATTTACATAGCAGGGATGTCAGATCGCGAGTGGGTGTCGTTCTGCAGGATTTTCACATCTTTTCTGGCACTATTCTTGACAACATCCTGCTTGGCGATCCCACAATTACACGGGACATAGCGATTGAAGCCGCCAAGACAGTCAACGCGCATGGATTTATTTCATCTCTGCGGGATGGCTACGACACGGTACTGCTGGAAAGAGGAACCAATCTCTCTCAGGGTGAGCGCCAGTTACTGGCATTTGCGCGGGTGCTGGCTGCCGATCCGGAGGTGCTGGTTCTCGACGAGGCAACCGCCAGCATTGATACAGAAACAGAGCTACTGATCCAGGACGGCCTCGAGAAGTTGATGGCAGACCGTACAGCTATCCTGATTGCACATCGACTGCAGACCATTCAGCAGGCAGATAAGATCCTGGTGCTGCAGTCAGGCAAAGTAATTGAGTACGGGAGCCAGATGGAACTGCTTGAACTGAAGGGTCTGTACCACACCTTGCATAATCTTCAGTTCCAGGATTTAAGAACGGTCTCCGACTAGACCTTCTGTGCCTCAATGTCCTTCAGCCATTGTGGAAAGACCACAAAGCCTCGCGACAGTTCTTCGCCATCTGCGGTGAGCTGTGCGATGGGTATTGTGCCTTGAGTTTCAATACCAGACAAAAACGAAACTGTCTGGGAGTGATCCATTATTTGACCCTTCCCAGCAGAGAGTAATGGCGCAAGCCAGTTAGATCGCTCAAGGGTCATGAATTTGCCGCGCTTTAATTCGGGTGCTAACTCGAAATCAGTATCAGTCATCCACCAGCCTTTTTCATGTCCTGGGTTTACCTTCGGGGGAACCGGAAATTGTTGCAGACGAAAAGACTGATAAGGGTGAAACAGTCGCCCTTTAACCAGGCTGCGGGCTCTGCGAACGTCCCAGCCATTTTGCTGAAGTAGTTGCTGTCCCGCCGGGTGCTGTGACAGCCTTAGCTGGTGCGCCGCCATTCGGTTGATCTTTCGAGCCAGTGTGTCCGAGGGGTCGGGTCCATGCCAGTTATCCATGTTCGACACATCACCAACGCCGAGATAGAACTTTACTGCAAGTTCCCAGTGCTCTACCGTCCCGTTGTTTTCCACGATAAGATCAAATTCCCCGATCGTGCGTTTCCCGTCGTGAACGACCAGGTTCTTTGCCAACAAATGTAGAGAGGGTTCCAGGTCGATCAAGTGAGCTACAACAGCCTCGAATCGTAACCCCAATTTATATTCAGTCAACTTGAAGGTGGTTGTTGGCGCAAGTTTCCATCCCTGAAACCAGGATTCGTCCGGCCAGCATTGATCACTCTCGAACAGCATAAGCGGCGGGCTCTGGATACACCACCTGAAGTCTTCAATTGCGCGGATATCGCTTGGCATACAGTGCATGGTTTTGGGGGGCAGGGTATGATATCCGATTACGTACAAATAACAGGAAATTGTCACATGAGCATCAGGGCGAGTCTTGTATCCTTGTTTAT
>JABGVY010000010.1 GCA_018645845.1 Gammaproteobacteria bacterium
GCTTTAACTAAGCTGCGTATCTAGTCAAACAGATGGCATGCGACCTGACGATCGCCGGACAGCGCTATAAGGTCCGGTGTCTCAACCAGGCATCGATCCATCACTTTGGGGCAGCGATCAGCGAAACGACAACCTGCTTGTACATTCACCGGAGAGGTGATCTCGCCAATAATCGGCTTGAATGCGCGACGACGTTCCAGATTGGGATCCGGCTCAGGGTTCGATTCTACAAGGAATTGTGTGTACGGGTGTTGTGGTTCAAAGAATACGTCGTCAGAGGGACCAACTTCAGCCAATGACCCGAGGTACATGACGGCCATTCGATCGGAAACGTAGCGAACCATGGATAGATCATGGGCAATGAAAAGAAGTGTCAACCCCATGGACTGCTTAAGCTCGTCGAGCAGGTTAACCACCTGGGCCTGCACTGAAACGTCCAGGGCTGAAATAGGCTCGTCACAAACCACAAAACGGGGTTCAATGATCATTGCCCTTGCGATACCGATCCGTTGTCGTTGACCACCAGAAAATTCATGCGGATATCTGGACATATGATCAGCGTTCAAACCAACCCTCTCCAGCCAGAAGGCAACCTTATCCCGAATCTCTGAGTTCGACCGCTGGCCCTGTATGGCCGGGCCTTCGCCAACGATATCGAGCACTGTCATTCGTGGATTCAGAGAGGAATAGGGGTCCTGGAAGATCATTTGCATTTGTTTCGAGTAGTGCAAATGGTCTTTGGTCGAAAAGCGGTCTGGTAGTCGTTCGCCATCGTAATAAGCCTCTCCCGAGGTCTTTGGATGCAGCCCTATGAGTGCCTTGCCGAAGGTGGATTTACCCGAGCCACTTTCGCCAACCAGCCCCAGGATTTCGTTTTCATCGATGGTTAACGAGATACCGTCAACCGCGTGCAATGTCTGGCCTCTTCCGATGGTGAAATGTTTCTTAAGTTTCTCAGTCCTAACCAGCATTTTGATCGTCCAGTTGGTGGAGTTCTTCAATGTCCGGCGCTGTAGGGTGGTGTAACCAGCATCTGGCTTCATGTGATTCGCTGATCGTGGTTGTGGGTGGTAAATGTTCTGCGCAGACGGCCATGGCATAAGGGCACCTGGCGCAGTATCCGCACCCAACCGGCGGCTTAAACAGGTCTGGTGGGCTACCCAGAATAGGTGATAACGACTTATCTCGGTCGTCGGTATTCGAAGGCATCGCTTCTTTCAGGCCTAGTGTATAGGGGTGGCTTGATCTATAGAAAATGTCATCGACCGTGCCTGACTCTATGACCTGACCTGCGTACATGACGGCAACCCGATCGGCCATACGCGCCACAACCGCCAGGTCGTGGGTGATCAGTATGATCGACATATTCTCTGTTCGTTGTAACTCTAGCATCAGTTCCAGGATCTGGGCCTGAATAGTGACATCGAGCGCGGTGGTCGGCTCATCTGCGATCAGAATCGCCGGATTGCACGCAAGGCTCTGCGCTATCATCGCCCGCTGAAGCATCCCGCCGGAGAATTCAAACGGGTACTGTTTCGCCCGTTTCGAGGCTTCAGGTATGTGTGTTCGTTCCAAAAGCTCAACCGCCAGTTTAAACGCTTCCTGATCAGATTTGCCTCGATGAACCTTCAATGTTTCAGCAATCTGGTCGCCTATAGTCATCGTCGGGTTTAGGGAAGACATCGGGTCCTGGAAGATCATCCCTACCTCCACGCCGCGAAACTTATTAGCCTCTGCGGGTGGCAGGTTGAGAATATTTTTACCATTTAATGTGGCTGTACCCCCCGTAATTTCCCCGGGAGGCATTGGTATCAAGCCCATCAGGGATTGAACGGTGACTGACTTTCCGCACCCGGATTCTCCAACAATCGCGAGTGTTTCGCCGCGAGTGACATCGAAGCTGACGCCTCTAACTGCTTTGACTGTTCCACCATAGGTCGCGAACTCGACCTCTAGACCCTCGACTGAAAGTATCGTGTCCATGATCAGTCTCGAGACCTCATTTTTGAATCCAGGGCCTCGGTCAATCCGTCACCTAGCAGATTAAAGGCAAGCACAGTGATGCTGATAAGTAAGGCTGGAAAGATGAGTTCATGGGGATGGCTTAACATCGTTTTTACGCCTTCATTGCACATCGAACCCCATGAAGGAGTGGGAGGAGCAACGCCCATGCCAATAAAAGATAGGAACGCCTCTGTAAAAATAGCCGCAGGAACAGCGAAAGTGAGCGTCACGAGAATCACACCCATCGTATTGGGAATAATGTGACGCAAGACGAGGTAATGGTCTTTGGCGCCCAGTAGTCTTGCTGCCTCGATGTAGCCTTCTTCCCTGATCTGAAGTACCTGTCCCCGAACCAGTCGTGCCGTTGATGGCCAGCTAAGAAGAACGAGTGCTAACAGCATGGGCATGATGCCGCTTTCTCCTGGTCCGATGCCAAAGGCGATCTTGAACAGGATCATAAATAGCAGGAATGGAAGCGCGACGACAAATTCGGCGAATCGCATCAGCAGTCCATCCACGCGACCACCGAAATAACCGGCGAAACCGCCATAGATGATACCGACAAGTACAAACAGAAATGGTGCGACGATTCCAATGAATAATGAGACCCTCGCGCCTTCCATCAAACGTGCCAGCATGTCCCGGCCAAGGTAGTCAGTACCCAGGGGGTGAAACTCAATGGTGACGAGGTCTCCGATGTTAACCTCGTGCGTGTCTGTGATAAGCCCGCGTTCAACCGCCTCGTCGGGAGTGAGGGCCAGTACTGGTGTCAGAATTAGCTGGCTGTAAACCTCGTATTCGTCATAGCCGTCGGTTGGAACGAGAGAGTAGTAATATTCTCTTGGCTCCAGGGACAGTCGGTCTTCATAGCTGAGTTCGTCTCCATAGGTTGAGCCAAGCGGCAGTCCCAGGTCGTTAAAGTCCCTGGGCGCGTGGTTGTTTCTATACACATTGTAACCATCAGCGCCGGGTACCTGATCCCAGGCAAGCCTGACTCGTTGCGTAGTCGGCGTATCTGGTGTGCTAAAACCTGTTGGCTCAGGCAGTGAGGTAAAGGTCTGGTCAGGGCTTGTAAAGTTATCGAGTCGAATGCCGTCCCAGCTTTGGTAAGGCGCGATGACAACGGCGGACTTGGCCCAGGACGGTGCTTGTGAAACCTGGTTAAGGTTCTGCAACGCTGGATTAACCGACCACAGCAGGGGGCCGATCATCGTAAAGAGGCCAAGCAGCACAATAATGCCCAGAGAAATAATTGCTCGTGTGTTCTTCTTTAAGCGAACCCATGCATCCTGCCAGTAAGACAATGAGGGGCGGGTGATCTGTTCGGCTTTCTCCTGTCGTGCCAGAGGTTCGAAGTCTGCTGCTGTTGGTTCAAACAAACTCACGACAGTCGTACTCTGGGGTCTATGAATCCGTAAAGGATGTCAACGATAATCACCATCATTACAAGGAAAGCACCATAAAATACGGTCGTTCCCATGATGACCGTGTAATCAAGTTGTTGCACGGCCTGGACAAAGTATCGCCCGAGGCCGGGTATTGCGAACACCAGTTCGACCACGAACCCACCAGTTGTGATTGCCGCTATCTGTGGGCCCAATACGGTGATGACTGGAAGAATGGCGTTGCGCAGTTGATGTTTGAAAAAGATCCTGGTGGGCGAAAGGCCCTTGGCGCGAGCTGTTTTTATGTAGTCTTCGTTAACAACCTCTAGCATGGATGATCGCATCAGCCTGGTCAGTAGCGCCATCGTGCCCAGACCCAAGACCATGGAAGGCATCAGCATGTGCCAGAAGGTTCCCCAGCCGGCAACAGGAATAATTGATTGTCCGAAGAGACTGTTGAGATTAACCAGGAATAACTGGCCTAGCGCAGCGAACACAAATGAGGGCACCGAGATGCCTAATATGACAAGGAACATGATAACGATGTCAGGCAGGCGGTTGCGATAGATCGCCGTCAGAGCGCCCCATAAAACGCCACCTGTCGCCGCGAAGAAAATAGCCAGCAGACCAAGGGTTGCAGAAATCGGAAAGTGGTCGCGAATAATATCGTTCACCCTTCGATTCTGCTGGGTGAAAGAGATGCCAAAATCTCCGCGAAGCATGTTGCCCAGGAAAATAAAGTATTGCTCTGTCACAGGTTTGTCGAGCCCGTACTTAGCTTCGAGGTTGGCGCGAATCTCTGCAGAGACAGCTTTGTCGTTCATCAATGGATCACCAGGGACCTGGTGCATGGCAATGAAGGTGGCGGTCGCGATAAACCAAACAGTTACAACGCCGGCAAACAGCCTTTTAAGTGTGTAGGCGAGCACAGTTAGGGGACGATCCTCGCGTATGTAAAGTCGGGGTCCAGACCGATCACACGCCTCGCGACGCCTTTGATTTTAGGATTTAGCAGATAGATAACGCCCTGTTCATATTGGGGCAGAACGACAGCATCATCAAACAGAATCTGTTGTGCTCTGCCCATTGCGTCCATTCGGGCTTTTGGGTCGGTGCTGTTCATAGTAAGGCGGACAAGCCGGTCATATTCAGGATTGTTGTAGCGCCCACGGTTGTTCATGTTCCAGGAGGCGAATAGATCCCCGAAAGTTAGAATGTCATCGAAGTCGGGACCCCAGCCAGCACCGACGATGTCGAATTCCCCGGAGGTCATTTTCGCGAGTCTTTGTTTGAACGTCTGCACGTCTATCTTTAACTCGATTCCCAGCTTGTTCAGTAGTATGCCTTGTATGTATTCGCCTTGCTTGGTTGCAGTTGGGCTGTCGCTGACAAGCAAAACAAGGGGGGGGATGGTTCCCAGTTCTTTGATCGCCAGTTCAAGGTAGCGTTTAGCTTCTTTGATATTGTAGCCGGCCTGTGGTGCCGGGTACTCCTTACGAAACTTATTGTTAACGCCGTTTATCCAGATCGGGAATAGGCTTTCGCCCCTTAGGTTCCCGGGGGTTGCAAGGACACGGTTGACCATCTCATCGGGGTCAAACACAGACTGTATGGCTTTCCTGAGATTCCGGTTGCCTGTCGGACTACCCGGCCTGTGATTGTACTCAAGGAAGAAAACAGAGCCGGTTGTGAATCGCCTGATACGGAGACGCTTGCTAAGTGCATCTTTATAAGTTTCTCCGTCAAGGCGTGTAAACCCTATCTTGCCATCCGTGTATAGGTTAAGCCTGGCGCGGGTGTCGGCGGTGATGTAGTCGACATGAATCGCATTCAGGGTGACGTTCGCGCTGTCCCAGTAGTGTTCGTTCTTTACCATTTTTAACGACGCGCTGTGGGTCCACTCTGTCAATTTGAACGGTCCGTTGTACAGCAGATCTTTAGCCTCCGCAGCATATTGATCACCGCGCGATTCGAGGAAATCTTGCCTGATAGGGTAGAAAGTAACGAACGCCGTCAGTTTCACAAAATAGGCGGTCGGTCGAGCAAGGTTGACCTGCAAGGTTCTGTCGTCGAGTGCTACCACGCCCAATTGAGTAACCGGAAGTTTTCCCTCGTTGATCTCTGCTGCGTTTAGGATCGGTGCAAGGATGAATGCATATTCGGAAGCAGTCTTCGGGTCGATAACTCGCTGCCACGCGAATACGAAGTCGTGCGCTGTGACCGGTCTTCCATCACTCCACTTGGCGTCCTCGCGTAACCAGAATGTGGCGGTCTTTTCATCCATCTCCCACCGTTCCGCTGCCCCAGGGATGACGTTTCCACGTCGGTCGTAACGGACGAGTCCCTGCATAAGGTGCCCGAGCACCATACCGCTAACCTGGTCGGTGGCTTTCGTGCTGTTTAGTTGTGGAGGCTCCTGCGTGAGGGCGATAGTGAGAGTTTGGGATTCAAAATCAACTGCGTCGGATGCTTCTACACCTAAACAACAGGCGATGAAAAGCGCCGGGAAATATTTTGATAGGGATATTTTCAATGAGTGATATTCGAAAACCTTGGTCCTCAGATTGTATCACCGCTTGGGGAAACCGGCTGATTTTATTAGCCTACTTCTTTTACCTCGTGACTGTTGGTGCTCAAGGCGAAAACGGGTACCGCGGGTCGATAGAATCGGTTAGACTGCGCCGCGTTGTGATCTAACGTGTAGGCCCCTATGTAGAGGCCTATGTAGTCCCTTCAACTGCCTCAAAACTCAACTAATGCAAACTTCTTCGGCATGTTAATCGCCGGGGCAACAATTACTGGTCGTCGGTGGGCCGTTTCTATGATTCGTATAATATTCTTCTTTTTGTTTTTTATAGCCA
>JABGVY010000363.1 GCA_018645845.1 Gammaproteobacteria bacterium
CAGCAGCCAAGTGAAGACAAAGAAGAACGCCAGGAAGAGAAGAACGTAGATTCCTATTCGTTCTCGTTCCAAGCGGCTGGGATCTGCCGTGTAATGTAGGAAGTTAGCCAGATCATAAATCAACTGGTCATACTCCTCGGGCGTCAGGGACCCGGTGCCATCCACCAGTTCCAGGGGACTGTATCCTCTCTGGATCAAATCGTTACCGCACAGTTCTCCCACAATCAGGTCGCCGGTCAACGGGTCTCTCATCTCGCCACCATTGTCAGCAACTCGCGGGACCTGTTTACACACTTTTCGTTGTAAACCTTGCAACTCAACCAGGGGATGCGGCATAGCAACGTTCTCGTACAGCAGGTTGTTAACACCTAGAGGCCTCGTCTTGTCTTCATAGAAGACACGCATATAGGTGTAAAGATACTCAGGGCCACCTTTTAGCATTGTATATAATGTTAGGTCCGGAGGAACTGAACCAAACCACTGCTTTGCGTTGTCGACGGACATGGCGTTATCCATCAGCGACCCGATTTGGGCAGATGACTCAAAAACCATATGCTCCATCATCAGGTCTGCAGGAATCCCCAAATCAACCGCTGTTCGCTGGTACCGCTGATACTTAAGTGAGTGACAACCCAAACAGTAGTTCAGGTATGTCTGCGCTCCACGCTGAAGCGATGCCTGGTCTTCCAGATTAGGCTCCATATCATCCAGCGGAATGGGCGTTTCTCCACCTGCAGCAACCGCGAAACCCGGAAGAAAGATCAAGACGACTAACACAAGCTTCTTCATATTCATGGCATGGTCACCCTTTCCGGGACCGGCTTCGTCTTCTCAACGCTGGTATACCAGGGCATCAATAAAAAGTAACCAAAGTAAATCGCGGTACAGACTTGCGCCACCAAAGTCCTCATCGGCGTCGGGTGCTGAACACCCAGATAGCCAAGGATAAAGAACGAAACAACAAACACAGTGAGGAAGATTTTACTACCCCATCCTTTATACCGAATAGATTTTACCGGCGACTTATCCAGCCAGGGCAATACGACCGGCAGCGCAATCGCACCCGCCATCACAACCAGCCCCCAAAACTTCGCATCAAGCCCGAACAACGGGAAAGTCGCGGCACGAAGCATTGAATAGAAAGGTGTGTAGTACCAAACAGGCGCGATAAGATCAGGCGTCTTTAGCGGGTTTGCTGGCTCGTAGTTAGGATGCTCGATCAGGTAACCACCACCATCAGGATAGTAGAACATCACGATGCAAAATAAGAACAGGAAACCGACTATTGCGGGCAAATCATGCCCGATGGTGTAGTTCGGGTGGAATGGAATGCTATCAAGTGGTTTACCATCCTCGTCGAGATTTTTCTTAATATCGACCCCGTCCGGATTATTTGAGCCCACTTCGTGCAGCGCAAGAATGTGCAGAAACACGAGCACAATCAGTACCAGTGGGATTAACACCACGTGAAGCGCAAAGAACCTGTTCAGGGTAATACCTGAGATATTGAAATCTCCACGTACCCAGGTCGCCAGGGCTTCACCTACGACGGGAATGGCACCGGCCAAAGATACGATGACCTGCCCTGCCCAGAAAGACATATTTCCCCACGGTAGCAGATACCCGAAAAAGCCTTCTGCCATCAACGCGACATAAATCAGCATTCCGAGAATCCAGATCAATTCACGCGGTTTTTGATATGACCCATAGGCGAGGCCTCGAAACATATGCAAATAAACCACGAGAAAGAAAGCCGAGGCGCCGGTCGAATGCATATATCTGAGCATCCAACCGTACTCCACATCCCGCATAATGTATTCGACTGAAGCAAAAGCCCCCTCCGCGCTTGGTACGTAACTCATCGTTAACCAGATGCCGGTTAGCAACTGGTTCACCAGCACTACGACGGACAGAACGCCGAAGAAGTACCAGAAATTGAAGTTCTTTGGCGCATAATATTTGGACAGATGCTTTTCATAGGTTTCCGTTACGGGAAGCCTGGCATCCACCCAACCCATTACGTTCTTAAATGACTGTTGTAAACCTGACATCAAGCAGTCCCCTCGTCTTCTCCGATCACAATCACGGAGTCACTTTCATAAAAGTGGGGTGGTACTTCAAGGTTAGAAGGAGCGGGCACACCTGCATAGACTCGACCGGCAAGGTCAAACTTAGAGCCATGACAGGGGCAAAAGAAACCGCCTATCCATTCCTCATCGAATACTTCCGGCTGAATAGCCGGACGGAATTTGGGTGAACATGACAGATGGGTGCAGAGCCCAACAAGTACCAGCACATCTGGTTTAATTGAGCGGGTGCCGTTCTGGGCGTAACCAGGTTGTTGCTCGCGCTGCGACTCTGGATCAGCCAGCCTGTCGTTCATGGAATTTAACTGCTCAAGCATTGCATCTGAACGCTTGACCACGAATATTGGTTTGTCCCTCCAGGCCGGGATTGGTCCCAGTATTTCGCCTACGGACAACTTGCTAATATCGACTTTGACCGGTGCCCCTGCTGCCAGCGCCTTGGCGCTTGGGTTCCACGAACCAACAAATGGCACAGCCAACCCCACTACTCCAGCGGACCCAACCGCAGTGGTCGCCCCAATCAGGAAATTGCGACGTCCTGTATTGACGCTTTCTTCATTCACAATGACTCTCCTTACCGTTACAACATCCACCCGCTATTCCAAATCCGTCTGGGTCAACCGCTGGATTAGGGCGGGCAAGCCCCCAAATTTGGCCGAGCGAATTCTACCACACATGCTTAGAAATATGTGGCTACGCCAGCGTTTTATCTGGAGTTTTCCCATTCGGTTGGAATGGGGGACTTTCGCGAGTAAAAAATTACCGCTTGGAAAACTGGGGCTTCTTACGAGCCTTACGCAGACCCACTTTCTTACGCTCGACAGTTCTTGAATCTCTCGTGACAAAACCCGCATTTCGCAGGGATGGGCGAAGCGTCTCATCGTACGCAAGGAGAGCACGAGTGATACCATGCCGGATCGCGCCAGCCTGGCCGAATCCACCGCCACCACTAACAGTCACGTTGAAATCAAATTTGCCAGTAACATCAGCCACATCCAGTGGTTGCCTCACGATCATACGGGCAGTTTCCCTACCGAAGTATTCATCAAGACCACGATCATTTACCCGGATGCTCCCATCGCCAGCAGTCATAAAGACTCGTGCCTTAGCTGATTTTCTTCTTCCGGTTCCGTAATACTGGGTCATTGGCTGCTACCTAAATACTGGTTTTAGTTAAATTTCTAATAGAGTGGGTTGCTGTGCGCTATGGGGGTGATCATTACCCGCATAAACTTTAAGCTTGGAAAGCATTGCGCGGCTCAGCTTGTTCTTTGGCATCATACCTTTGACAGCTTTCTCAATGATCATTTCAGGAGATTTCACCAGCAGTTTGTCGAAGGAAATTGACTTGATGCCGCCAGGATATCCCGTGTGGTGGTGATACAGCTTGTCTGTTGTCTTGTTGCCAGTAACCTCAATCTTTTCCGCATTAATGACTACGACGTAGTCACCGGTGTCGACGTGCGGTGTGAATTCAGGCTTATGCTTGCCTCTAAGACGGTTCGCGATCTCTGTACAAAGGCGTCCAAGGGTCTTACCTGTGGCGTCCACGACATACCATTTTCGCGTTACTGTTTCTTTTTTGGCGCTAACTGTCTTCATGCTTAATCACTAATCGTCTTCTAATGGTCAAAACCCTGCTTTGCGAGCAAATAGATCAGGTTTCTGGGAGCGCGCATATTAACTAAGGCACATCCCAGTTGCAAGGGGAATCAGGGAACCAATCAAACCAGGGTAATCCGTTGATTTTCAAACCTTATTTAGGCCCTGAATACAGCATATTGACTGGTCATTTGCACTACACATTACGCTCCTGCCGTATCGGCAGGCTTTCACCCCCGACCAGGGCCCAAACAGATGAGGCCCCGGCCTGTTTCAGCATGGTTGGCAGCCCACCTCTTAAGCCTTAAGCCTTAAGCCTTAAGGCTTATGCTGCTTCGCCAGATACTCCTTGGACTGCATCTCCTGCAAGCGACTCTCGGTCCTCTGGAACTCAAATGTCAGCCTCTGACCCTGATAAAGACTCAGGATCGGAGGTTCTGCGGATATAATCAGCTTGACACTCCTGTCATAAAACTCATCGACGAGACTGATAAACCGCCTGGCCTGATCCTCCTTCTCCTTACCGAACTTTGGGACATTGCCAACCAGCACAGTCTGGAACAGCCTGGCCAATTCAATATAG
>JABGVY010000009.1 GCA_018645845.1 Gammaproteobacteria bacterium
AATGCGACGGATTTTTTTCTGCCCGCCGTATATCGTTGTAAGGTGAAGACATTTACCTTTCTGTTAAATACCGATAAGGAATTGTAATGAAAAAAGTAATCCAAACATTTGCGTTGATATTGCTTACGGGTGGCGCAGTGCTTGCCTTTGGTAAGCCCGTGGATCGAATGATCGATCAGCTCGATAGCGATGGTGACGGTATGATCAGTGCCGAGGAATTTCAACCGCCTCGACGTCGAGGCATGATTGAGCATATGGATGTCAATAACGACGGCACAGTCACTATGGAGGAAATCAGTCAGCAGATCACTGATCGTCAAACAAAAATGGCCGATCGGCAGGAAAAGGAGACCGCTAGATTACACGCGTATTTTAGTGACGCTGATATTGATGGCGACGGTTCCGTCACCCGTGAAGAAGCGCAGGCGGCGGCTTTTAATCGTGTTGATGAAAACCGTGATGGTTATCTGACTGAGGAAGAGTTGCGGAAAGCGAAACCGCCTCGAGGTGGCAGGCATGGGCCGGGTGGCCCAGGCGAGTGGGGTGGTCCGCACGGTGATTCCTGATTGAGTGCCATCAATGGTTGAGGAAAATGATCGAAGGGTTATTGAACAGTTACTTGCCGGAAGTGAGCCTGCTTTCCGGCAGATCTTCGACCAGCATTCTCAGCGCATATTCAAATATGTCCGGCGCATGACTCGCAGTGTTACCGAGGCTGAAGATATCGTTCAGGAGACATTCATTCGATTTTGGGTGTCGAGAGACCGGTTCGACCCGGGCAGGGTAAAACTCACAACATGGTTGCACCGGATCGCCCGTAACCTTTGTGTCGATTATTTTCGACAAAGGCAGCGGCAAGAAAAGCAGGGGCCAGTGCAATCAGACAACCAGGATAGTCCCGATGCAGACTATGAACTTAGTGCTCGTGCAGCGGTTGTACATAAGGCCTTAATGGCTCTTTCCGAAAGACAGCGTAGCGCCATTGTTCTCTGCCACTACCAGAACTTCAGTCAGACCGATGCTGCCCATATACTGGACCTGTCTGTGGATGCTCTGGAGTCTTTGCTGCGACGAGGTAGAAGTAAACTAAAACAGATACTGGCGAAGGAGTTGGAATGAATCTGGAACGATTTACGTTGATCGTCGAAAGCTATGGTGCAGATTTTGAGCAGTGGCCGGAGGACGAACGTGTCGATGCACTGAAATTCTCACGTACTTCAACCGACGCTATGTTCTTGCTCGACCAGGCAGAGGAACTGGACCGGCATTTAGCCTTGTTTGAATTACCTGACAGTGAGCTCTCCGTGCAGCGAATTGAGGTGGGTATCCTTTCCGCCTTCGAACAGGAAACGCTGAAACAGGGAGCACTGGAACGATTAGTGGGCTGGGTTTTACCGGATTTTGATAATCTTGCCCACACATTGTGGCGTCCGGCGCTGGTGGCGTGTATGCCGCTGCTGCTTGGAATAGCCATAGGCCTCACGCTGGCCAACAACACCTACCAACTATCATCGGACGAAGAGCTGAGTTTGCTGGCTTTCACCGATACCGCCAGTGAGGAATGGAGCAATGAATAGGAAGGTACTGCTGGTAATCCTACTGGCTTTCTCGATTGGCCTGAATCTGGTGTTTATTGGCATTGCTGTGGGACGTTATTTGTTCGATATGTCGCCTGGTAGCGCTCACTTTGAGTGGATGACCCAGGAAGTGAGTGAAGAGACGAAGAGAAAGTTGAGATCGTCCATGCGTGAGCATATGCAGGAATCTCTGCCTGCTCGCAGAGAGTTGCGCAAAGCCCAGCAGCAACTTCGCTCTGCCATTACCACTGATGAGTATGTGGAAGCTGATGTGGTCGCGAGGCTTGCGGAAGTTCGCAGAGCATCGGCTGAACTTCAGGAATCCATGCACAAACAAATGGTGGAAAACCTGCGACAGCTCGCGCCAGAGGAGCGTCGCCATGTCCCGGGTATGATGAAACTTCATGACAATAAGGGGCGGCGCGGCCCGCCATCGGAACACCCTAGAAGACCGGGCCATCCACCACAGGGATAGAGCCAGGGCGCACAAGGGCGTAGTTCAGGTAGCGAATCACTGGGTTAGATGCTTGAACATACTCACTGAAAAACATACAGTCCATCCTTGTTCGGTGCTCAGGTAGTACCTGCCAGCCATTAATTTAATCAAGGAGTTAGCATGGATATTTCAGGTAGTAAGGCTATTTTTGTCGGCGGTGCTTCGGGCATGTGTCGCGCAACGGCAACTGAATTTGCAGGGAAGGGCGGTCAGGTATCGATCCTCGATTTGGAAAGTTCAGACGGCGCAGCTGTTGCAGAGGAATTAGGTGGCAAATTTTACCCTTGCAACGTGATGGATTACGACGGTATGGCGGATGTGATGGACAGTGCTGTATCTGACATGGGCGGTTTGCATTACGTCGTCAACACAGCCGGCGGCGGTGGTGCGCAGCGAACGCTCAA
>JABGVY010000008.1 GCA_018645845.1 Gammaproteobacteria bacterium
GGGTCCAATCCAGATTCGCTAGAGGACTTGAACACTTTATCGACAACCAATTCCGAACCGCAGCCCGGGCAGCCATTAAAGCCAGGTACATTACCGCCGCCATTGCTCTGGTCGCCTTTATGTCAGCCATTGCCATACTTGCCAGTGGCCGACTGCCGTTTTCTTTCTTTCCGCCGCTCGCATCAGATCAGGTCATTGCCAAGTTGACCATGCCGCTTGGTACCAGTGCGGAGTCAACTCAGGCTGGCATACGCCAACTTGAGTTGTCGGCAGCAGTCGTCAAGGAACGTCTGAACCAGGAGTACCCCGAGGCACCTCCGGTTTTGCACGTTTTGTCGGTCGTCGGCAGCCAGCTTAGTGGTGCCAATGGTCCACCAAGCTCCTCTGCACCTGTCGGGGGCACTGCGAACGGTCACCTTGGAGAGGTCTTTCTGCAATTAACACCCAGCCAGGCCCGCAACATCAAAACCAGAGAAGTGGCTGACATCTGGCGCAAAACGAATGGTCCGATCGCCGATGCGATTGAGCTGAAATTTAACTCATCTTTTTTCTCAGCTGGGAACGATATCGATATTCAGCTCGAAGGCGAGAATGTCGATGAACTTCGTGTCGTGGCGGAAAAGCTCCGGTACAAACTCGCCGAGTATCCGGGCGTTGTCGACATTACGGATTCGTTCCGTTCTGGGAAACAGGAGTTGAAGCTCTCAATCCTGCCCTCAGGTGAAGCCCTGGGGCTTAGCCTTGGAAGCCTGGCGCGACAGGTGAGGCAAGCCTTCTACGGAGAAGAGGCGCAACGCATACAGCGAGGCAGAGACGATGTCAGAGTTATGGTTCGCTATACGGAAGAAGAGCGACGATCACTGGCGGCCCTGGACTCCATGAGGATTCGGACACCAGCTGGATCGGAAGTCCCGTTCGCAACGGTCGCTAAAGCGGATCTTGGCAGGGGCTTTTCAAGCATCAGAAGAGCTGACAGCAGGCGCGTCGTGAATGTTGTTGCTGATGTGGACAGAACCCAGGTGACCGCCAACGAGGTCATCGCTGATCTCAACGCTGGGCCCATTCAGGCCCTGATGGAACCTTACCCACGAGTCTCTTATAGCCTTGAAGGCGTCCAGGCGGACCAAAGCGAATCCGCCAACAGCCTGATACCAAGGATCACTGTCGCCATGTTCGTCATCTTTGCGCTTCTGGCAATTCCTCTCAAATCATACATGCAACCTTTGATCATTATGAGCGTCATCCCCTTCGCTTTCGTGGGGACAATCTGGGGGCACCTGATCATGAAGAACCTTGGGTTCGTTTCCGGTCTGGCGATGATGTCGATACTTGGTTTTTTTGCAGCATCGGGTGTCGTGGTTAACTCCAGCCTCGTGCTGGTTCACAGTGTGAACTTTCGTCGATCTATCGGCGATTCCCTGCAGGAATCCATCTTGAATGCTGCGGTCTCTCGATGTCGACCAATTATCCTGACGTCAATTACGACATTTGTTGGTTTGTTACCACTGATGCTTAACAAGAGCGTACAGGCGCAGTTCCTCGTACCCATGGCCGTATCACTATCTTTCGGAGTAATGTTCGCGACAGTTGTAACATTGCTCGTCGTACCAGCCGGCTACCTGATACTCGATGATCTCGGCAACCTGGTTCGCCGCGCAGTCCCGAACCTAAGAGAACCGCCAGCAGACACTAACGGCAAAAGGAAGCAGGCCTTACTCGACCTGGAAGGCAACTGAATATACTCGATGTGTCATCCCCTGCGTCCCCTTTACCCCCGTTTTAGTCCGAGAGTTCGCCGACGACGTCCCAGTAGGTTGACAGGATATCGATATGCTCCTGAGGCGACTTCAGGCCATCACCCTGACCCCGCAGGGCCATACCCCGCATCGAAACATACTCCGCACCAATATCCCGCCAGGCCTGAATTTCCTTTACCCATTTGTCAGGGCCAGATTGATAGTTAAGGAGAGCTTCAACACCAAATTCATCGATGTTTCGTCCGTTAGTTTCCAGGTGGGTCTGTAGTAGGTTCATCGCCTCAAGGTTCTCTTTCTGGCCACTGCCAAAGATAAACCCATCACCCATCTCAGCTGCCCGCTTGAACACCAGATCGGAAAATCCTCCGAACCAGATCGGGATCTGCCTGCCGGGTAAAGGCTTTAGCCCAGCCCTCTCCACGTTGTGATATTCACCTTCATAACTCACTACCGGTTCCTGCCAGAGCTTTCTCAACAACTCGACCTGTTCGACCTGCCGACGACCGCGATTGGTAAACTTCTCATTAAGAGAATCGTATTCGACATAATTCCAACCGGTACCAACACCAAGTCGCAGCCGACCACCCGAGAGAATGTCGACCTCCGCAGCCTGCTTGGCAACCAGCACAGTTTGGCGCTGAGGAAGAATCAATACACCACTCGCTAGACCTACCCTCTGCGTACAGGCTGCAAAAAAACCGAGCAATACAAAAAGCTCATGAAAAGATGATTCTTCTGTATAGGGTCCCCAGAGTTTGGGCTCTCGCCCTTCATGTACCGCACCTATCACATGGTCGTACACCAGCAAATGGGAGTAACCAATTTCTTCTGCCGCCTGCGCCCAATCACGAATAACGACCGGATCATGACCAATCTCCAGGTGGGGAAATACTGCACCAATCTTCATAGCCTTTACTCCTTGCATGTTGCTACATTAGGGTGAGAACAATCCACAGAATAGTAGAGTTTACAGATGAAAACGAGATACGTTACCGAAATGGGCATGGGCACAGATGTGCATGGCAGGAACTATACGCAGGCTGCCGAGCGAGCCGTGTTCGATGCAATCCATCATTCCAGCCTTCACTTTTTTGCACCTCTGGGGAAGACCGCCGATGACATGTTCATTGATCTGCTAATCGGCGTACCGGAACCAGACAAAGTAGATGCAGACAGGGTGGCGGCAGCATTACCCTACGGCACGGTAAGTGTCACAGTCCAGAAAGGCGGGCTAGAGATACCAGCAGACGATAGCAAGGACGCAATCGTAATTGCCAACGCTGGAATTATCGTTAGGCTGGCCGACTAGCTTCTCGCGACCAGGCTACGACACATAGATTTTTTCTTTGCCGCAATATGCTTGTTGATTGCGAAGACGGGCGACGTCCACGAGTGGCACAGGCTCAATAACCTTCGTTGCTATAATCTTAGTCATTACCTAATAGAGTCTGGCCATTCCTGAAGCTTTTGACTAAGGGCCAGAGGCCTTCGACGCTCGGTGGTCGACCAAAATTAACAAGGGGGCCGACCAAACCATTGAGTCAGCTTCGCGGAAATTAACGACCTCAATCAAGCAAGCCAAATAACTCCAGGTCGTCGCTTGCAGCCACCTGCCTGGCAATCATTTGTGACATCCATGCAAAACCTGCCTCGTTGGTGCTATCAAGCGTACCTGCGACAACGGCTGTATAGACCCAATCGTACAACATGCAGCTTTTATAGCCTGTCCACAAGTCATCGAAGTTCAATCCTTTGACGCCAAGAGTAACCAGACCGTCAAGGTATCTCTCCAATATCTGCTTCTCATAGGACTGTCTGACATCTACCTGACTGCTCTGCCCCAGAAACAATGCAACATCGAACATGCCCCGCGCCTTCAGCGGTCCCTGCCAGTCAATTACAGCCACAGGGTGATGTTCAGGCTGAACGCCATAGAGCAGATTCTCCATTCGAAAGTCACCATGACACAGAGTAATAGGCGCACTCATTTGCTCCGCCTGTAGCGCTGGTATGGCCGCTAGAAATCGGTCACGCTGAATTCGAATATGCTCCGGGACAAAATCACCAAACGTCTCAACCATCGTGTCCCAACCTGAGTTGGCGAGGCTATTCATGTTGTCCGCATGGTAGCTGTCTGCAATGCCCGGGACCCATTCGAGGTGATCAACCTTCTCCCAAAATGCTGCGTGTAGTTTCACCAGTTCATCTATCGCCAGTTCGGTTTGAGCCAGGGTAGCGCCTACTGACTGGTTACCAACCTCATAGTCGGTCATGTCCTCCATCAGGATGAGGAAATTTTCGTTTTCAAGACCGGTGAAATAGAACTCAGGACAACGCGCTTCGGTCAACGGGTCCAACTCTTCGGAAAACCGGGTCTCACGTTCGTA
>JABGVY010000238.1 GCA_018645845.1 Gammaproteobacteria bacterium
AGTAAACCCTCTAGATTACTCATGCCAGCGCCCTCGGGACCCCCTCCTATGATGGAAGTGAACAGATAGAAAGTGTAAACAGCGCCCAGTAGTACCGGAACCAACCCGGAATGAACAACGAGGTTGGTCGCCCGAGCATGAGGTGCGATCAGCAATAAAAGCCAGAAGGGGAGAACCGCAGCGTTAATAAGCGTGTAAACAGTATCGGCCGGCATGAAAGAGTCCTTGGTAACGGTCGTGAATGAAGGCTTGCTATATTGCCGGTACAACGTGTTGTTTGGAAATCTAATTTCATTGTTCAATGAGTGCGTTTACCAAGGACGATGAACGCTCCGGCATTGATCAATGCTGGCCAGCAAAGAAGGTGCTATGGAGGCCATCAGCCCGCTATTTTTGTCGTTTGGGCCGGTGCTTTAGTCATTGTAGACGCGCCAAAGGAGTCTCGATCTATCGGTGGTAAAACAGCGGGGGCGTATCCCTTTTAGGGAGGACAGCGACAGTCTCGTCGACTTCTCTGTAAAAAACAGCCGAGCAAAACGTTGACTCAAATTCAAACAATTGCGAGAAGTCCGGCGACGCTCGAGCAGACGAAAACTGCGCTGGTTGATCAAACCAGTATTCAACAAGGACATCCCAGCCTTCGTAGAATGCTTCCCTACGTGCAATGCCTTGGGCAGTAAACCCTTCGGCATCTGCGGCAAAAAATTTTGACATTACGTCCAGGTTTGTTCGAACGTTAACGATCATGCCTCTTAGTCCTGGCATTGTGGCTGCAAGCGTAGCGTATCGTCCTGTTAGGTAAGCCCTAAACAGCTCAGGTGCCAGTGACGCCGGCTTTTTTATAAATTGAGCCAGCTTAAACACTTTTCTTTCTGGCCGGCGTACAGGCACTGCAATGTGTTCGTCGACGTGGAACTGAAAGGGGGAGCCCGCATAGAGATGGTCGAAATCACCACCGACTTTGGCGACCATCGGGTCGGTCTCAAGCCCGTTCGGACCCGCTCGATCTCTTGCAGGACTTCGTGCGCCGACGTAGTCCTCCATGCAATCGAACATGAGTTGGCCCCAACCATCCCACTGCTCATCGAAGCCTTTGGGTTCGTTGACGGTGAGTTGCTCCGTGATATCTGTACCCAGGCTATCGGTAATCTTCCTATTTGACGCGACGTTAAGCAGGTAGCCTCGGATGTTGTTGAGGCGTCTCCCAAAGGAGTTATGGTAGCCGACATGGCCGGTACGATACTCGTCATGGGTGAGGCGCGGGTTTCTTTTTACAAAGCCGTAAATTTTTAGCATATCGATTATCGAAAGTAGTAATTGGGTGCGGGGTCTCTATTGGGCATGACAATGAGATTTTCATCAACTTCCACGTACCAGACCGAATCAAAAAATGCCGATTCGAGCATCGTCAGTTTGTCATTTAGTGTTCTTCTCGCTGATACGAAATCGTTGCAATGGTTGAAGTGAAACTCAATGGCGCCATCCCACATGGCGCAAAAACGGGCGCGATGAGCAACCCCTTCGTCGCTGAGCCCCCAGCTATCGTCGCCATAAAAACCGCGCATGGCGGCGGCCTGGTTTGAATCACGAAAATTTGCAATGCAACCGTTCAAGCCCTGCAGCTTAGAAGCTTCAGTGGCATATTCCGCCAGTACCTGTTCGTGGCTGATATTCGGGCTGTTCTTGAAAAACTGCATTAATTTGAAAGACTTACGTTCTTGCCGCTCGACGGGTTTCAGAATGTGTTCATGCATTAACAGGTGGCATGGCTTGAATTCCCCTGGACGGTCGGGAACAGGGTCGAATAGGAGCGGTCCGTCCGCCAGTGACCAGTCGGGGTCAATCACGAGGCCATCGCCGGTCGCGCGATTGGGTTCAACGCTCATGGCTTCCAACCAGGCTTGATGATGATCAAAGAAGACTTCGGGGAATCCATCCCACCAGTCCAGAAAGTCCAGGGGCTCGTTTCGGGTTATCTGTTCATACAAGTCAGTGCCGACTCGCTCGGCAAAAGGCGTATTACTCCAGACATTAACCAGGTAACCCCGTATGTTCTTAAGTCGTCGGCTTTGACCACAGTGATAGCCAACGTGACCGGCACGATACTCGTCGTGAGAGAGCAGAGTTGTGTTTCGTTTTAGAAATGCAAAGACCTTAAACACTTTGGGCTTGACCTGACTGATGGTAAACGTGAATCTAACACGATTGATAGAGAGGGTGCATTGCATGTCGTTAGATGTTGACCAAAATCTGGAAGAACGTTACCTGGTGTCGCTGGCGCGCGAAGAAATTGAGTACCTGCGCAGGCTCTACGGAAAGGCGACGGATGCACTGGGAAAAGTCGGGGACCAGGAAGCAATTGAATTCGGTACGTCTACTTTCCATCGAATATTCACAACCGATGCCCTCGTTAAAGTATCCGGTGGGCCCAAGGCGTTGGCGGGTGCCGGGCCAGATAGCTGGGCTGACGTGGTTAAAAATGCGCTAAAGGACTACGAGAGCACGCAACATTTGATTGGCACTCAGATTGTGGTCTTTAAGGATGTTCAGTTTGAAAACGGTGAGGTGGCAAGTGGCGAGGCTGAAATGTCCAGTTACCTGCAAGCCTGGCACGCTTGGCCAGACAGGCGAGTGCGAATTGTCCTTGGTACCTATCATGACAAGGTCAGGTTTAGTTCAGGAAAAGGTTGGCAGATCTACGACATGACCTTGGAATATACCAGTGTTGAGCATCGCCAGATGGGGGATGCATCATGAGTGAACCCGAGCAGGATAGTTGGCCGAGTGCTGTCGAGGGGTGGGTTGTTACGCTGTTTCTGCTCATTGCATTCACTTTTTCGTTCGTTGACCGTCAAGTATTGAACCTTCTGGTCGAGCCAATTCGTCTTGATCTGAAAATATCGGATACCCAGATAAGTTTTCTCCAGGGACTCGCCTTTGCCGTCACCTACATCTTGATGAGTATCCCGTTAGGGCGAATGGTCGATAAATACAACCGAGTGGGCATTATGATTGGTGGCGTTTTGGTTTGGAGTGCCACGACGATTGCCTGCGGACTTTCAAGAACCTACTCACAACTGCTATTTGCCAGGTTTGGTGTTGGTGCAGGGGAAGCAGCGCTGACGCCGGCGGCCTGGTCTGTATTGGCGGATTATTTTCGACCCAACAAACTCGCGTTGCCGATTAGCGTTTACTTGATGGGGCCTTATCTAGGGGCTGGGCTTGCGATGATAGCCGGTGCCGAGGTGCTTGATTGGAGCAGGGACGTCGAGCAGGTCTCTCTGCCGATCGTTGGTGTGGTTGCTCCGTGGCAGGCGACGTTTATTGCCGTGGGATTACCCGGTGTGCTGATTGCAGGATTACTGGCCACCATTCGAGAACCTAAACGCAAAGGCCGGCAGGGCGCTATGACGGAAGTGCCTGGTTGGCGTGCAGTGCTACGTTACATGTGGCAGCGTAAACAGGTTTATGCCGCGCTGCACCTGGGTGTGCCTTTTATTGTCGTGATGCTCTACGGACTGCAGGGCTGGACCCCCACTATCTTACTGCGGGTCTATGGTTGGGATCTCGCTGATGCAGGCCGAATCTATGGCACGCTGGCTTTGGTCGCTGGCTCTACCGGTGTTCTCAGTGGCCCCGTTTTATCCCGTTATCTGCTTGGCCGTGGTGTCC
>JABGVY010000339.1 GCA_018645845.1 Gammaproteobacteria bacterium
GTGCCAGGCGCCACCAAAATTTAACGTTGCATCTGCTTCTTTAATAATGGGAATGACATTGGGATTAGAATCAACTGCAGTCATGAATGGATAGACGTCCAGTTCACCAAAATTGGCAGCAAAGTTTGCCTGTTGCGTTGGCGTTAAGTCCTGGTCTCTGAAAAACACGACGTGATGTTTCAGCCATGCAGCATTAATCTCTACGACTGTCTGCTTTGTGAGCGGTTTTGACAGATCGACGCCTGAAATAACAGCGCCGACCGAACCGATCATGGAATCAACCGTTATCGTTTCGTAACTCATTGCAATGCATCCTTTGTTTTCACTAGACCAGAGTTTCTGAATATAGGTATAGGCCCCAACCAACCAGAATACAACCTAACAGCAGTCAATCTATCAAAGTTCATTCTTCTCGCGCTACCGTTTCTATAACCGGAGCACCGTTAAGATGACTGAATTATGTGGTCTGAAGGGTAACTGATGAACTAGCGAAATACACCATCGGTGCCGGAGCCGGCGTTATTACAACCATTGTGGAGCGCCTGAATCAGCGTGTACCGCCCGGCAGAGTTAAAAAAGAACTGAAGAGGCAGAAACAAAGAGTAGTGAGAGGAAATTAGCGGGGGTCTCAAAGGACCATCCGTTACGAATGACCCTGGTGTGAAAAGAAGCGCAGACGTGCCGTGATCGGGGGGAACAGAGGGCACGCCAGCGCCGGTTTACCTACATGTCATAACTAACCGAAAGGCCCCAGGTTTTGCCACGTGTATAGCCACCGGTAATGAAGTTGGTGACGTTAAACGTGTTAACCAGAGATCGCTTATCTGAAAGGTTCTTGCCTTCAAGCATTACCCGCCACTGACCTGATGCTGATGTATATGCCAGCATAGCGTTCACCATCGTGCGGCTTTCAGATTCGGTGTTAGCCATAAATGTACTGGTCAGATCAATAGGTGAGTCGGTATACATCTCTGAACGGTATGCTGCATTAGCACCGATCATCATGTTACCGCCACTGACATTGAACTCGTATCGAATACCAAACTGTGCAGTCGTTTCCGGCGCATATCCAAGCTCAAAGTTACTGGCTACGTTAACGCTGTTAACACCGCCAGCACCATCGTCCTGTAGTTCGATAAACTCATCGATATCGGAATCAAGATACCCAAGGTTAAGGTTAACTGTCAGCCCATCAACGGGTGGGAGCCAAAGAATTTCTAGTTCAACGCCTTTTGATGTCACTTCTCCGACATTGTCGGTGATGGACTCAAGCCCCCCAGTTGGCAGCAGTGCAATCGATTGCAACTGTTTCTCAGTATAGTCGTTGTGGAAGGCTTCGATGTTCAGTCTGACTCTGCCATTGGCAAGCGTCGACTTCAGCCCCAGCGAGATAGTGTCTACCAGCTCCGGCTCATAAGAGAGGACTCTTGATTCGGAACCTGATGTATCAAATCCGCCAGACTTGAAACCGGAGGAATACCCGGCATAAACCATCACATCATTGTTAGGTCTGTATGAGACTTTCACGCTGGGGGTGAATTCAGACCAATCATCGCTACCGGACCGGGTGGCAGTGAATGTCTCAACGTCGACCTGATTACCAAAGCTCAGGAATGATCCGTCAGACGCGAAGTGAGGTAGAAAGAACTGGAAGAACGGCAAAGAGGAAAATGCTGCTTCTTTCCCAGGCTCCAGAACCAGTGGTGCCTGACCAGTAAAGCTAGTGAAGGCAGCAGCATAATGTGTAATGGTCACATCCGAGACTTGTGCAAGCTCTTTCTCATCCTTCGTATAACGGCCACCGACAGATAACTGCCATTGATCGTTGATGTCCCAGTCTACGTTACCGTAAACGGAGAAAGACTGAACCTCGCTATCATCTTTAATGCCGACCCGGTCATGGGCTGTCAGGATCCGTAGTAGAGGTGTCTGCTCGGTGAAACCCAATATGCTCTGTTCACCATCGAGATAGTAGAGACCGAAGACAGCGTTTACATTGTCACTGCCATAGTTAAGCTGAAATTCCTGGCTGAAATCTTCCGCTTCGCGATCCTGGATCGTATTGATGAACACCTGATGAGAGCCATCAAAATCAAATGGCAGTGTGTTATCCAGATCCCTTTGGGACGTGACGGACTTGAAACTCCAGTTGTCGTTAATATCCCAGTCGATGGCCAAAGCAATGCCCGTTGAATCAATTTCAAATCGGTCATAGCCATTGGTGGTGTGTGCAGTATTCACCTCGTCAACGTCAGTTGGGAGGCTGGTATCAATAGGTTCCTTCAAAAAGGCGGAACCAGGAAAAAACATGTCGGCACCGCCCAACAGGAAGGCGAATGTGCCCAGACCAGCGCCACCGGTTTGTTCTATCGCAACGCGATTAGGAACTGTCGGGTCAGACTCGTCTTTGAAAGAATCGGCTGTTAGCTTAACCGTGACGTTGTCAGCAGCTTCCCAGACCAGAGTGCCGCGCAAGGCTAGCTTGTCTTCGCTTGCAAACTCACCGCCATCGAATCGGTTAGTCTGGTAGCCGTCGCGATTAGTAGAAGAAAAGCTGAGCCCTCCTCGCAGGTTGTCAGACAGTGCCCCGGAAACGCTACCTTTCATTTTAATCAGGCTGTCGGTTCCCGTTTTCAATTCAACACTGGCTTCTGTTTCTTCACCTGGAACGCGACTGACGTACTTAACCGCGCCACCAATCGTATTTCTACCATACAGGTTGCCCTGTGGTCCTTTCAGCACTTCTACCCGTTGTATGTCATAAACGTCGAGCAAGGCACCACTTGTCCGGTTGAGATAAACGTCGTCAACGTAGATGCCAACACCCTGGTCGAAACCTGGATCGTTTCCGACCCCGCGAATGAATATCTGGACACTGCCTGGTAGGAGTCCGCTGGTTTCATTAATGGTCATGTTCGGCGTGATATTTTCGAGATCGATAATATTATCGACAGCGGCATCGCGCAGCGCGTCAGCGCTAAAAGCACTGACCGCAGCAGGAACGTCCTGCAAGTTTTCTTCCCGCTTTCTCGCCGTGACAACAATTTCTTCTATGGTTACTGTTTCGGCCGCGTATGTTGTGCTGCTCTGGATACCGGTGAGACCAGTGACCAGTAACATGGCCAGCCATAACGGTTGGGTCATCGAATTGAATGATTTCATGTGTCCCCTGTTGTCCATATTTTGTCGAAGGTAATTGAGTTTCTTCGACTGCGCATTTTTTGTCAATGAATATTGACGATATCGGTAATTTTATTGATAAAATGATCATAATTCGCGATATGCGAGGAAATAAATGATATCTATGCGAAAAATGGCTACTAAAACACTGATTATTGGGCCGTTGAGCCGATTTTTAGGGCTGTTTTTATCAAAATATGTCGTTGGTGAAAGGCTGAATAGTGCAAAAAGGAAATCGAAGCATTATCTTTTATCAGAATGCGCAGGACTTCTGATCCGTATATCAGAGATTTTAAGGCTGATAAGTTCCCCAGGGTACTGACGGGGCCTTCAGACAAGGCCTGACATCCATCGCCCAACGAACTGCATTTTCTAACAGTTTTTGGTACTGCGGCTGTTGATAAGCTTCGGCCTGATGACCCAGCGCTGAATAGATCGAGCGCCCATTTCCCACACATCGGCTCCACACGACGGGATGGTCACCCATCCTCAAATCCCGATCTATCGTCATTAGCTTCACTACTGGCGAATAACTGTCTTCATCGACACGCGCCAACACCGTAAAGCCACGACTACGAGGGCTTTCTTCCCAGGAATACCATTCCTCCTCGTGCATCCACTCTTGTTCAATTTCTGCCATGACCGGGTGGTCAGGCAGTTCATTGACCACCCGCGCGGTTTGAATTTGGGGACCCATTGTATGGGCTGTGAACTTTGCACCCACCAGGTTTTCGATATACCAGGGCCAGTCTTTGTGGGATCCATCAGCCGCCGCATGAATGCCCAGCCAACCTCCTCCCTGCTCGAGCCAATGCTGGAATACCAGCTGCTGTTCATCGCTGAGCATGTCACCAGTGGCATTGTGAAACACCACAACCTCAAAACGAGACAAATCCTGCGCATTAAATACGGCACTGTTTTCCGTATGGAACATCGACCAATTTTGATCCGCGGTCATTTTCTCGAAGAGGACCTTACCTGCTGCAATAGCACCTTTGTGTCGGAAACTATTGGTTTTAGTAAACAACAACAGTGCCGGTGACTTCACTGATGCAGGAACTTCCGGTGGCACCGATTCATGCGTGTGCGACGGAAGCAGGATTCCCCAGGCACCGATGTACCAAACAGAAGCTAAACCTCCTAGTACCAGGAGCGCCGAGACAATGGTCAGCCATTTGAGTATATTTTTGATCAAAGTACTTACTCCTGTTTACCGGTGAGATAAGTTAGATCCTAAAACCTCCTCCCTTAAAGAGGAAGAAGAAGTGGTTAGGGATCGACAACGACACATTGAGCAACCTCAGTAATGCACTAAGGATGGCCCCATGATTGATTTCCGGTTTTTTTTCCGGCAACTTCATGCGGGGAGACCGTAGAATAAATACAGTGACTCGGCTTTGAGAAAAATAATTTTACGTTGAGCGATCCAATATGGAATACGATTACATCATCGTTGGCGGAGGATCAGCAGGCTGCGTGCTAGCGAACCGGTTAAGCGACCTACCAGGTACTCATGTGTTGCTGCTAGAAGCCGGGCGCTCGCATCGTCACCCTCTGATTAGTATTCCTCTGGGCTATGGCAGCACTACGGCTTCACCGTCATTTTCGTACCAGTTCAGGTCAGAACCTGACCCAGGCACTAACCTGCGGCAACATCACCTACCCCGGGGTAAATGCCTGGGTGGCAGTTCATCCATTAATGGCATGATCTATATCCGCGGCCAGGCCAAGGACTTTGACCTATGGGCACAGGCAGGCGCAACCGGATGGGACTGGGAATCGGTTAAACCTTACTTCGTCGGCAGTGTCGATCAGTCTCGAGGCCCGAGCCCATGGCACAGCAGTAAAGGTCCCCTGCGATTAGAGGATATTAAATTCAAATTGCCGGTCTGTGACGCACTCATTGCGGCAGGGATAAAAACGGGCCTGGCCTACAATGAAGACTTTAACAGCGCAGACCAGGAAGGCATCGGTTATTACCAGACTACCATGCGCAATGGCAGACGCTGGTCTGCAGCGAATGCTTACCTTGATGGCATCAGGAACCGATCCAATCTAACCATTAAAACCCAGGCCCCGATTGACCGAATTGTTTTTGATGAAGACCGGGCCATTGGCGTCGTGACCAATGGCCAGGAAATCACCGCAACAAAAGAGGTGATTGTCTGTGCTGGCGCCTATAGTTCACCTCAATTACTACAGGTATCCGGTGTGGGACCCAAATCAGTTCTTGAGCACCTTGATGTTCACCCGGTAGCGTATCGGGAACAGGTCGGTGAAAACCTCCAGGATCATGCTGGCCCACCCATGGCGTGGCGGTTAAATCGTCATCAGGATAGCGCGAATAAGGAACTGGGCCCGATAGGGCTAATTCGTAATGCCATGACTTATGCACTGACTCGATCCGGAGTGCTGAGCATGCCTGCTGCCGCGGTGGGAATATTCGCCCGCAGCAATGAGCATATTCGCCGCCCTGACTTGCAGTTTCACTGCCTGCCAGTGAGCGGTAGAGATTCAGATGAACCCAGCCAACAACAGGTAGACGCGTTTCCTGGTTTTACCATCATGCCTTATCTCATGCATCCACAGTCGAGGGGAAAGGTCTATGCAAAATCACCGGACGCTAGCTTAGATCCGGGTATCGAAGTCAATTATTTTGCCGACGAACAGGACCTGGAAGCCGTCGTCAGTGGTATGCGCCTAGCGCAACGCATAGTTGAAACGGAACCTTTTGCCGCAGCAGTAAGCGAACGTATAAGGCCTCTTGCTGACGTTACGACGAATTCAGACTATGCCGCCTATGCCAGGGACCACGCGCATACCGGCTATCATCCGGTAGGAACCTGTCGAATGGGGAGCGATGCAGAGGCCGTGGTCGACCCGCAATGCAGGGTCTATGGTACGCGCAATCTACGGGTGGTTGACGCATCGGTCATGCCAAGCCTGGTATCCGGGAATACCCATGCCGCCACTGTCATGATTGCTGAAAAGATTGCCGCAGGGTTAACCCAATAGAAGCCACCCACCGTTAGCCGCTCAAAATACTCATAGCGATAAGCGATGGGTGAACAACTCACACCGCTTTACTCACTTTCCGCCGACGGCATTGGCAACAGCGGCGCTTAACTTTGATTCCTTGACCTGTCCCTCACCTTGAGCCTGAAGGTACCAGATGGGTGAACTCCAGGCCCGTTCCTGGATAACTGGCGAATAAAAGGGCTGCTGGCCGGGGTCTAAACAGCACTTCCCATAAACATCGCCCGAAGCGCCTAGCCTATCCCCTGCGTCCTGATTAGCTTGTTCTGCTTGGTCAGCACAGTCTGCAGCAAACGGGTTCACGCCGGCATTCTGGCACTGCAAGGTTGACCAGCGACAGGTCGGGTTTTCAACCACCCGCGCATAATAAAATGCTGGCGCATCCGGATCAAAATCAGGGTCTTGCCAGACCGCACATAATTGGCTGTCGCCACGCCCCCGCCGCTGACAGTTAAAAGGGTCAACATCGGCCCCATTATCTGCATCCCCCGCCACATCAACGACCCGCTCATGCGACTGTCCTGCATCGTCGACCCAGCCTTTAATAATCTGAATTCGCTGCAGATCCGTCCCCGGGTTACCGGGTACACCAGGATCTTTCTGAGCGGACACAAAAAATTTCAAGGCTGTCTCTACCCTATCAAGACTACCTCCCATGGGAACACCATTAGCATAGGCTTTGTTCACGCCCAGGGGATCAGAACAGGCGTTATCATCA
>JABGVY010000489.1 GCA_018645845.1 Gammaproteobacteria bacterium
ACCTTAAAAAGCAGATGTAGTACATAAGGTTGCTCAACCAGTTCAACCACTGTTCCGTCCGGATCGTAAAAGGCGACGATGCTGCTTGATGAATCGTCGCCGGAACAACATGGTGTGATGGGGGAAAGAAATTCAACGCCCTGCGCCTTAAGAGCTGCAACGTCACCTTCGATGTCCGAGGTTGAATAGGCTGTCCTGTGGATGCCCAGATGGTTCACGGGCACCGGGTAGGCACGCTCCGGATCAAAAGGGGCTAGCCATTGCACGAGCTCCAGCACTGAGCCATCAACATCGTGGGTGACGCGATTTCCTTTGATTGTGAATGGCTGTTCAAAACCCATGGCTTTGGCAACCTCTGCTGGCTCTGTCGATGGCAGTGTTTCTGTTACCTCATAACCAAACATCTGGTACCAGGCATTCGAACGTTCAAGATCGCTGACATTGATATTCACATGACCAAGACTGGTGATGTGGGTGGTGTCTGTGTCGATGTCCTCGCCGTCCACCTCGAGTAATTCATAGAAAGTGCCGTCCAGGTCTTTAAAAATCGCGAACAGAGTCCCGTCGGTTCTTTGAGTTGGCGCGGAAAGGAACTCAACGCCCAATGACTTCATGTACTGGTAGTCTGCACTGATGTTGGTGGTGTGCATCGCGGCACGTGCCATGCCCAGATGGTTCAACTGGGCGTAAGGTGCTTCAACGTTTCTTGGAATGGTGAATTCGATCAAGTCTATAACGCCGCCCAAGAATCCGCCGGCGCCGATGAGTTCGCCGTGTAGCAGGTATCCACCGGCATGCTCTCCTTTCGAACCGTCATAGTCTGTAGGTGTCTCTATGCCAATGGCACGGGCCATTGCCTGGGTGTTGGTGTCGGGGAAGCCTGAGACCGTCTCAAAGCCGAGCTTCCCATAGAACTCGCGAGCCTCAACAAAATTGCTGACGTTGGTGTTGAAGTGCACTCGCGCCAGGACATTAAGTTCTATATTGGCGCGTTGCTTGACTCGAATGTTGGTCGCTGTCGGTGCAGGAGAGGTAACGTCAACGCTGATTGTGTTGTTTTCAAGAAGGTCGACCTTGAATTCAGCTTGCCCGTCAATAAGTTCGTTTGTAATGGCGATGGTTTTGCCATTCACCCTAGCGGTGGCGTTAGTATTGGGCAGGGCAGAGATAATCAATCGACCTTCACCAATGGTGCCGGTAAAAGAAGTTTCGGCGTTAGATTCTTTGAGCGAGTGGTCTCCCAGATAACGGGTAAAGTCGATTTCTTTGGCGGCAACGGGCGAGCAGACCAATGCCGCGAGCAGGGTCCACCTGCGCAGGCTAAGCATTATTCGCGGCCTCGTCGGCGACGTCACACCACTTTGATCGTTGCGTAACAAGCCCCAGGCAAAGAACGGAAAGAACGCTGTGAATAATCATTCCAGCCTGCTGATCACCAGCGAGGTTAAGAGATATCGACAACCCGGTATGAAAAGTGAACAGGACACCTAGAGCAAAGGTAACCACCGGCAGGTTTGTTCGGTATGGCCACGCCCATAAGGCAATGCTGGCAATAGCGATTACTGCAAACCCATAGTGCATGGACCACTGGTTGCCCGAGCCTGCGGCGGTGAAGCCTTCCGGACCAGTGATCAGTGAAACGGCGGCCAACGCCTCAAACAAAAAAGTTAGTATCAGAACAACATTAAATAGAATTTTCATAAGGTGTTTCCTTCAATAGATTGTTACAACCACACTGCGATAGAAACAATTATGTAGGCAACGTCGCTGTTTTCCAAAAAATAAAGATCAGGCCGAACGCCGATACTCAAACCAAGAATGCCATGATGCCAACAAACAGCAGTGGAAAAAACAGCAAGTTGATGAGCGCCTGGCGGGAAGAGAGTGGCATGCGGGGGCGGAACGGAGCCGGCGATAGTGGCCATCTGTGACCCTTGATACACTATATGCCGCGTTGCAAAACATCTTTTACGGAGGGAAGCACCTGCATTAGGTTCTAATTGAGCGGGCCGAAGAGAAAAAGAAAAAGAAAGATAAAGATAAAGATAAAGATAAAGATGAAGATTATAGAAACAAAGAAAGTACATAGCAGGTCCATAGAAGTTATAATGGGCCATTCAATGCGCGGGGAATTCCCGGGCCGAAAGACTTGCCACCGCCCGGTCGAGTTGTTGATGTTTCAGGGCTTCAGCTGGTTTTTAAATAGCGTTTTTCTTCCCATCATTGTGATTTCGCTCCGGCTAATCCCAGGCGCCAGTTTCCGTAATGAAAGTTAGTGAATTTTCCTTTGATCTGCCCGAGCACCTGATTGCAAATCATCCGACGGCGGAGCGATCCGGCAGTCGACTGCTGCACCTTGATGCCGCAACCGGCGAAGTTACCCATCTGCAGTTTACCGACCTGCCCGGATTACTGAATCCCGATGATCTCATGGTGTTTAATAATACCCGGGTGATTCCGGCCAGGTTTTTTGGCCAGAAAGAAACAGGCGGTAAGGTGGAGCTATTGCTGGAGCGGATCGTTTCACAGACAGAGGCCCTGGCGCAGATCAGGGTCAGCAAATCACCCAAAGCGGGGACTCTGATTCATCTTGAGGGTGGCGCCAGCATCACAGTGATCGGGAAAGAGGGTTCCTTCTATCGGGTTCGCTTTCCGGAACCCGGGGTGAGCGAAATTGCGACAAGATTTGGTCGCATGCCGCTGCCACCTTATATCGACCGTGCAGACGAAGTGTCTGACCAGAATCGTTACCAGACTGTCTATGCCCAGCATGATGGTGCCGTGGCAGCGCCCACGGCAGGCCTGCACTTTGATGAAAAGGTACTGGCCGAGATTGCGGCAAAGGGCACCCGGAAAACTGAAGTGACGCTTCACGTCGGTGCAGGAACCTATCAGCCGGTACGTACCGAGAATGTCGAAGAACACCGGATGCACCGTGAGTTCCTGGAGGTATCCAGGACGGTGTGCGCCTCGGTAGAAGAATGCAGGAAACGCCAGGGCAGGGTGGTGGCCGTGGGGACTACCAGTGTCCGGTCGCTGGAATCAGCCTCCAGTGGCGGGTCTATTGCGCCTTTTAGAGGCGACACGGAAATTTTCATCTATCCTGGTTACGAGTTTCGCTCGGTAGACGCGATGGTGACCAACTTCCATTTGCCGGGTTCAACGTTATTGATGTTGGTCAGTGCCTTTGCGGGAACTGACAACATCAAGAATGCTTACCAGCGCGCGATTGAAGAATCTTATCGGTTTTTCAGCTATGGTGACGCGATGTTAATTACCAAATAACAACAGCTAGCTAACGGATTCATTAAGTGACATTGAAATTTGAGGTATCCCGTACCGACGGTGAAGCCCGAAGGGGAACCCTGAACTTTACCCGGCAGGACGGGACCACGCAGCAGGTCCAGACGCCCATCTTCATGCCCTGTGGTACCTACGGATCAGTAAAAGGTCTGTCACCGGTAGTGCTTGAAGAGGCTGGCGTGCAAATGCTGCTGGGCAATACTTTTCATCTGATGCTCAGACCCGGCATGCAGGTCATGGAGTCTCACGGCGGCCTGCACGGCTTTATGGGCTGGGATAAGCCAATATTGACCGATTCAGGCGGTTTCCAGGTGTTTAGTCTGGGGGACCTTCGGAAGATATCAGAGCAAGGGGTCAAATTTCGTTCACCGGTCAATGGTGATGAGATCTTCCTGTCACCTGAAATATCCATGGGGATACAACGTTCGCTCAATTCAGACGTGGTGATGTGTTTTGATGAATGCACACCCTTCCCCGCAACTAAAGATGAAGTCGCTGAGTCCATGAGCCTGTCGATGCGCTGGGCTGCCCGAAGCAAGGAGGGGTTTGGTGATAACCCCAATAGCCTGTTTGGCATTATCCAGGGCGGAGTTTATGAAGACCTCCGGGATGAATCGCTTGGTAAGCTTAGTGATATTGGGTTTGATGGGTACGCTATCGGCGGTTTATCAGTCGGTGAGCCCAAAGAAGACATGATGCGGGTCATCAGGCATATAGCGCCCCATATGCCCGCGGATAAGCCGCGTTACCTCATGGGCGTAGGCACCCCGCAGGATCTTGTAGAAAGCGTGTATCGGGGGGTGGATATGATGGATTGCGTGATGCCCACCCGAAATGCCAGGAACGGGCACCTTTTCACCTCACAAGGGGTGGTACGAATCAGGAACTCCCCTCATAAGACTGATACGGGGCCGATTGACCCAGACTGTGGTTGCTACACCTGTCGAAATTTTTCCCGCGCCTATCTGCATCATCTGGACAAGTGTGGTGAGATCCTTGGCGCGGAATTGAACTCCATTCATAACGTTCATTACTACCTTCACCTGATGAACGGGCTGCAGACAGCAATTGAAAAAGGGGCCCTCAATGATCATATTGGC
>JABGVY010000579.1 GCA_018645845.1 Gammaproteobacteria bacterium
ACGATACTTTCAAAGTAACAACGAAAAAGGAATGAAAATGGCAGCACATGATCATGAGGTCGTATCGATTTACGGCCATAGTGAAGAACAAAAACATGAACTGATGACCCGGGCGCCGGAATGTGTGCTGATGTGGGCAACCAAGGATGGCTGGCCTGTGGGCGTTGTACATTCCTTTGTCTGGCGCGACGATAAAATATGGATCACTTTTTCGTCCCATAGGCATCGAGCAGCGGCGATTAAAAGGGATAACCGGGTGTCTGTCACGGTGAGTGGCGCTGCCTCACAGGACCCTAAATGTCCAAGAGGCGCGGTTACAGTGAAAGGTAAGGGTACTTTCCATGATGATGATGAAACCAAAAAATGGTTCTATCGAGCACTTGCAGCAAAGGTTTCTCCCGACAGCCAACAAGGCGAAGACGATTTTTACAACCTGTTGAATTCGCCGCTACGGACGATACTTGAAGTGGTGCCGGAAAAATGGATCTCGTTTGATGCCGAAAAGTCGGCAAAGGACCGTGCCGGCCTGCTTAATGATGATGAAAAAACGCCGCCCTTGAGTTCAGATGTTGTGCGGATGAAAAAAGAGCGTGAGAAAAGAGGAATGGAACCGAGGAATCCCAATGACGAATAATATTGAAGACAGAATTGCAGTACAGGATGTCATGTTGCGTTACGCAGCGACCGTCGATGAGAAAGATTATGACGGTTATCGGGCGCTCTTTGTTGAAGATGTTAAGGTCGTCGGCATGGGCGCTGTAGAGATGAACGGTATGGAAACGTTTTATCCCTGGTGGAAAGAAGCGATCGATAAATATGATGCTACGCAACATATGTTAAGCCCTACCTATGCAACCATTGCAGGGGACTCGGCTAAGACCCGGACGGATGTGCAGGCAACCCATTATCCTAAAGGGGATAGTGTCACCACCATTACCCTGTGGGCGACATATCACACGGACATGCGACGTGTAGATAACGAATGGAAAATCTGTCGGCATGAATTGGTATCACGAGGGCTTCAAAAGCTACCGTGATACCAAACCTGCCCGAAGCTATTACAAGGTAAAGAAATCTGCCCGCGGAGTCATGGTTTCGTCATACACAGGTTCTTTGTAATCACATCGAAACTTGTTGTTGTCCGCGCCGGCCAGGCCAAACCCCTGTAAAAGGCCGCCCATGTTCAAATAATTTTCGTGTTTGAAGTGAGCCGCTAACGAGGCTTCATCGTCCCAGAGTTCATACACTGCGATTCTGCCGGCAACGCACGGATCCTTAGAAAAGACATAGGCTTGGCATCCAGGTTCATCGTCCCGGGTCGCCTGCTGTAACGGCTTGGCTTTCTCGATAGCCTCATCAATTCGTGAAGGGTCTGCTAGGTCAATCGTTCCTGCAATGATAATCATGGCTGCTTCCTTAACGTAAAAAGCGCCTAATAAACCATGTAAGCAATGGTATTGGCAAATTAATCCATCAGTATCCGAACCGGCCACACTTGGCAGAGCCTTGCATGGGCTTTGTTTAAGACCGCTATGCTGGTTTACACTGATGGTGTTGACTAAATAACCGTGCAAACCGAGCGATGAAGTGTTTTACCAGTATTGTGTTGTTGCTTTTGATGGCTGATACCTGTAGTGCAGCAGTCGGGGTATCTCAAGGTGGCTCTGGTCAGTGTTTTAGTGTGGTGTCTGACCTGAAGAGACATTGGATAGAAGTAAAGCGACACCTGTTGCCGGGAACAGCAGAGATTAAAAAACCGGAAAACGATCAATTTATATGCTTGTCCCGTGCTGACACCAGAAATGCAATAGAATCAAGAACCGCGGCGGGTGCATCGTTGCGATGTTTCAGGAATTCTATGGGTAATGGGATGGGTTTTTGCTGTGATGCAACGTTGCTGGCGTGTGCGCAACTGAACCCTTACCTTTTTCCGGAAGTCATAGAGCGGCCCAGTGCCGGTGAAAAATATGCCCCCCCGGCTTCACTCTGGGTCAAGCCTCCGGAAGATGGCGAACAATGGAAAAGCAATTAGCAGGAGATGCAATATGATGGACCTGGATTTATCGGGAAAACGTGCAGTTGTTACGGGTGCCAGTCTTGGTATTGGTGAAGCTGTAGTCAAAGAATTGGCAGATATGGGCGCAGATGTTGTCTTTTGTGCGAGAAACGAGGCAGCGGTACATGACCTCGCCGGGTATTCGGAGCAGGTCACAGGATTAACGGCGGACATGGGTGATAAAGTTTCGACTGAAGCTTTTCTGGATGCCGTCGAAGCAAGAGGTGGTGCAGATATTTTGGTTAATAACGTGGGTGCCTCGCCGTCACGAAACTTTCTTTACATGACTGATGAAGAGTGGCAGGAACTTCATGAGCTAAATTTGCTGTCTGCTATCCGCTGCACCAGGCGATTGCTACCCAAAATGAGGAAGCAAAAATGGGGCAGGATAGTGATGGTGGCGAGTGGCGCGGCAAAGTACCCCAATGCTGCACTGATTGATTATGGTGCGACGAAGGCGGCGATGATATCAATCAGTAAATCTCTGGCTCGCAAGTATGGCGCCGATGGCGTGCTGGTAAATTCCATTCTACCAGGGCTTATTCACACAGCGATGTGGGAAAGAGCGGCAACCGAGATTGCAGACGCAAACGATACCACCATGGATAAAGTGCTGGAGAGTAATGGCAGGAGCGTGCCCGTTGGACGCTACGGTACATCCGAGGAAGTGGCGGCCGTGATTGCTTTTCTATGCACAAATGCTGCGGGATATGTCAATGGGGTTTCCATGGAGGTTGATGGCGGTTCAGGCGCGCATATTTAGACAGGAGTGATCAATGAAAGCTTTTAAAACAGCGTCTTTCGCACTGCTGGCCTATGTCGGCATTGTCATTTTGTTCGAATCCTCACTGGGTTACTTTCAGCCCCGAAATGAGAATACGCTGCTATTGTCGATGCAAGACACTTCCGGGCAGACTCACGATCGTGTGCTCTCGCCCTTCGAGTTAAACGATGAGCTTTATGTTGCGGTGAATCATTGGCCAAGGCAGTGGTACAAAAGATTAAGGGCAAACCCCTCTGTAACTTTGGTTTATCAGGGAGAATCTAAACAAGTGTTGGCTGTAACAGTGACAGAGACCGCCGAACTCAGTCAGATAACGGAAGCATACCAGCTTGGGTTTCTGTTTCGACTTTTGACGGGGTTTCCGCCACGGGCTTTTGTGCGATTGGAAGACTCGGTTAAGCATTACCCATGAGAAAAGGTTGCGTCTAGCATTTGCTTGCTTCTGGCTCTTCCGCTAGTATTCGCATCCTTTGGAAGGGGGCCTCGAGGTCTCCTGGTGATCCCGCCACCGAGGGATCTAAAGCGTTCGTGTGGGGCTATAGCTCAGCTGGGAGAGCGCGTGACTGGCAGTCACGAGGTCGGCGGTTCGATCCCGCCTAGCTCCACCAATATTCCTCTTTAAATCAAATAGTTGAGCGTAGGCTCGTATCACCAATACCTATCATCAAGTGCCGGGGTTACGTCTGGGTTACCTGTCATGGTGAATTTCGAGGTTTGAGGAGCTTGTAGAAGCACGCCAGGAAATAGCTTTGGAATCCAATGCAATACTGCGCACAAGGAAATGACCCAATGCTTACCTGATCTGCAAGAGACACCCCCTTTATAAGTTACGTTGCAGTTTGGGAATTATCTCACACGCAATTTAGACCTAGCCTTCATTCACCGCCTTCCGCATTTGAGACTATCTACCTGCTCGGTCGAGCCTGATAGCAACGATGGCAAGCAAGTCTTTTCGACCACTAAACCTCCTAAGATGAAAACCGATGAGCAAAGCACTCCCTTAAATGAGATGCTCATCTGTTCCATTTGTTTGACGACCGGCAGGAACAAGTGACATGCTGATACGACTGAGCGAGTCAATTTTTTGCACAAGAGGGGGGCGGATATGTCAAGCAGTATCGAGACTGACTTTCAATTTTCTATCAAACGAGGGCGACTTGATGATTTCAAAGCGTTCGTGACCACGATGATTGAAGTAACCAAACTGCGCGAGCCGGATACCTTGGTTTACGAATGGTATATCAACGAAGATGGAACAGAGTGTCACCTATTGGAGAAGTTCAAGGACT
>JABGVY010000007.1 GCA_018645845.1 Gammaproteobacteria bacterium
AAGGCGCTGAAAAATCTCGCGAGGTGCTTCTGGAGTCGATGGACCTGGTGCTGATGTTCCCTGTTAAATTCGCGATGGGTTATGCCTATGGTAGTGACTTCATTCCCATCACCCCGAACAAGAATTCCATCTGGTGGGCGGGCCTTGGCGGGTCTACCTGTGTTATTGATCAGGAAAACCGAACCTGCTTTTCCTATGTGATGAACCAGATGAAGTCTTCCATGTTGGGTGACGAACGAAGCGGCAGTTTGTCGCGAACCCTGTACGAGGCCATGTAGGAAAGACGGGTCTGAATCTTTGATAGTTGAACCGGGATAGTTGAACCGGGATAGTTGAACCGGGATAGTTGAACCGGGATAGCTGATCCGGGCCTACTTCAATATTTGATAGTCTCTTAAGTGAAACCATTTCCGCGAAAAAATAAAATTGACCACGGATTCGGGTGACAGACTGGTCACCTCGCCAGTCTTACCTTTTCTATAGAAGGATTTACAGCTGCCGTTTTGCCAGACGGTTGAGCTCATGGCATTTTTCATTTTTGTCATATATTCGCGTTGAAGATCGCTTCTAACATCGATGGCTTTAATACTTTTATCCCGTTTTACGGTGCCAATAGCATCAACCGTATAATTGACCATTGCCTCCATATAACTTATCTGCGAACTATGACCGGTGCCAGTGTTAGGTCCGTTTATTTTAAAATAGTTAGGGTAGCCTGAAACGGTGATCCCTTTATAGGCAACAGCTTCTGTCTCCCATTCACTGTTCAGGTTTCGGCCATCCCGCCCATAAACCTGGAACGAGAGCATCTTTTTTATATTGGTATAAGCAAAATATCCGGTGGCATAAACAATGATATCCAAAGGGATATCTTTACCATCCTTTGTTCGAATCCCTGTTGGGGTTATAGCCTCTATGCCGCTAATATCGACATCAACATTGTCCCGGGAAAGTGCGGGAAGGTAAGCGTTTGATGGTATGACGCGCCTGTAGCCCAGCTCATAGTCCGGCATCATATGTTGGCGCAACTTGTCGTCATCGATATATTTTACAAGATTCCTGTTTAGACTTAGCTTGTAGAAATACTTAATCAGGTTGCTGAGCTTTATCGTCAGAGGATAACGGCGAAAGCCGATAAACCGCACTTCATGAATAGAAAATATGATGAAGCGGTTGAGTTGGTGTATCCCTGGAAGGTTCATTATCGTTTGTTCAATAGGACTGTAATGTCTATCTGAACGTGGAAGTATCCACTCAGGAGTTCCCATAAAGACGGTTAGTTTTTTAACCTGGTTAGCAATTGCTGGAACAACTTGAGTTGCTGAGCATCCCGAGCCAATAACACCGACAGCTTTTCCTTTATAGGGAACATTGTGATCCCACTGGGCTGTATGAAAAAGATTTCCCTGAAAATATTCAGCGCCACTAATGTGTGGTGTCTTAGGGTTTGCCAGCACTCCGCTGGTGTCAATAATGAAGCGGGCGATATAGCGCTCACCTGATTCCACCTCGACGTGCCACAGGGCCTCGCGTTCATTATAAGTGATTGTCGTGACGGTCTGGTTTGTTCTTGTATTACTTCTAATCTCAAACTTATCTGTGATGAAGTTCGTATAATCGAGCAATTCGCTTTGAGGGGCATATCTTTTCTTGAACTTGAAGGGAACAAAAGAGAATGAATACAAGCCAGTTGGAACATCCACCTCGGCGCCTGGATAAGAGTTATTCTGCCAGGTGCCACCAATATCAGATTCTCTTTCTAGCAAGACGAAATCATCAGTCTTTTCTTTTTTTAACCGTATCGCCGCCAGTAAACCTGAAAATCCGGTGCCGATGATGACAGTTTCAAAATATTGAGCATCGTCTTGCATAGTAGTTATTTTACTTTTTTCAGAGGCGATTTTCGACAACGATGCACAGTCTTAATTCTCATAAACTTTGTTGCCGTCAATAGTATCCTGTGCCACAGTTTGCGTTTTGAAATCTGTGGAAGAGGCCAAAGAGAGGTTTGATGCTAGGGGTAGAAAGTTTCTGCAAGCGATTCATGCCCCTTATGGAAGAAGCTGTCCGAGTTCTTCGGAAATTAACGCCGCGGGTCCCATAGTCGACGATCGGTTTCGCTGGTATACCCCTTGCCATTTGGATAGCTAATGAGTTCCATCTGCATGCCCCACGGCGTCAGAAAATAGCAGGATCGAAGCCCCGCTTCCGGGCCGTCTTCTATCGTCGGGCCACCCCCTCCTGGCATGAGCTTGACCTCATGGTTCTTCAGATGGTCCATCGCTGCATCGATATCATCCACATAGAGTGCTATATGGTGCCCGCCCCAATCGCTGTTTTTCGGCATTTTTTTTCTTTGGTCTGGGCTCTCATATTCAAAAAGTTCAATGTTTGTATTTGAGCCACAACGGAATTGCTTAACACGTTGGATCACTGCGCGTGGATTGACGTTTAACATGTCTTGCATAAAGTTATCGTCACTTGAACCAAAAGGACCCATTTCATAAAAAGGCTCAAGCCCCAGAACATCGGTAAAAAAATCAACAGCTTGGTCAAAGTCTGGTGCAGTAATGCCTATGTGATCGGTACCACGTAAACCGGGTAATCCTTTTGATTCAGCCATGGGTATCTTTCGTGTCGCGTGTAGCTGGATACTTTACACCCTGGTTAATTCGGATGACAATTGATGGCAGGAGAAGCTTTATGACTGAAGAAGTAAAACCGAAGCCCGGCGAGGCAAGATGTCCCGGTGTGAGTGTCCAAGACTTGCTGGACGGGGATTCTCGAGAGGTCCCCAGCTATTTAAGAAAGCAAAGTTATGAGTTTTTAGGGGATCAGGACATTCCTTTTGAACGTTATACCTCTGCAGAATATTTCGACAAGGAAATAGCTTACCTCTGGCCAAGAACCTGGCAGTGGGCCTGTCGCGAAGAACACATTCCTGAATCGGGCGATTACTATGTCTATGACGTGGGGCCTTATTCGGTCATTGTCATGCGTGCAGAGCAGGGGGCGATTAATGCCTATCTAAACTCCTGCATGCATCGTGGGACTAAACTAAAACCTTCATTTAGTTCAGGCAGCAGTGAATCTATTCGTTGTCCTTATCATGGATGGGACTGGCATTTGGACGGACGTATAAAGAGTCTGCCCTGTGAATGGGACTTTCCTCACGTGGACAAATCGAAGATGAATCTGTCCTCGGTTCATTGCGAGACATGGGGGGGCTTTGTTTTTATTAATTTGGAAGCCGAGCCAGTGTCATTGCTCGATTATTTAAACCCTTTGCCCAAACATATAGCGAGTAAGGTGTTTGAAGATCGCTACGTTGCGCAACATATTCAGAAAGAACTGAACTGTAACTGGAAGATTGCGTCGGAAGCTTTTCTGGAGGCTTACCACGTTACGGAAACTCACAGTCAACTGATGCGCACCAATGGTGATGCTAATACTCAATATGACTTTTATGGAGACCATGTCAGCCGTCTGATTAACGTGGCGGGCATACCAAGCACTTTTTGTGAAGAAGAGCTCACTGAACAACAAATCCTTGATCTTTTTTTGGTGGGAGATCGCGATGATGTGATGGATGCTCTGGTGGTCCCGGAAGGTGGAACCGCGCGGCAGGTAATGGCGGAGCAGTTCCGCCAAAGCGCGGCTGGATCGGGGCAGGATATTTCACAGGTGAGTGACTCCGAAATTGTCGATTCGATTGCTTATTTCGTGTTTCCAAACCAACAGTTTTTTTCGGGTATTTCGTTTCCAATTGTTTATCGGTTCCGGCCCCTGGGTATGTGTCACGACAAAGCACTCTTTGACCTGCTTCTGTTGAAATCTAAACCAGCGGGTGAATGCGTCGAGCCCGCCGAACCCTTTCGACTGAGGGTTGAAGAATCCTATACGACTGTGCCCGGCATGGATCCTTATGTAGGGCATGTTTTCGATCAAGATACTGGCAACATGCAGGCAGCCCAAGAGGGGGCAGCTACGGCGGGTAAACCGGGTGCAACTCTGGCCAACTATCAAGAAGTCCGCGTCAGGCATTTTCATCAAACATTGACCAAATACCTGGAAAAAATATGATGAATACTATGTTGATGACAGGCTCAGCTCGGGGTGTTCGCTATTCCTACGCGAGCGCTAAAGTTGTAGTTAATCGTCTGATGACGGGGCTAGCGGAAAAGCTCTAAGAGCAAGAAGTGGTTGTAGTCCTCATGCACCCGGGTTGGGTGACAACAGAAATGACTGGCAATGTAGCCGATATCGAACCCGGCGAAAGGGTCGAAGGAGTCCGCGCAGTCATCAGTAAAATGACGATGGCAGTTACGGGCTCTTTTCTGAAATGGACCGGGGACATTCACCCAAGGTAGATCACGCGTCGTCTTTATTGGTGCCTTCACTTTACTCTCCCCCCACAATCGTGGCACTTTAGCCGTATCAATTAACAGAGGCAGGTCAATATGAACGCAGGCTATAACCCCGACTTTAATCCCACCGGCATTGAGGGTGGGGTGGATACCAATGACATCCCATGGATGACCTTGCCTCAGGCGCCAGGCATGGGGATAAAACCACTGCGTGCCAGTAGCGAAAGCGGTATGTTCAGTGCGGTGATACAGGTAAAGGGCGGGACAGAGCTGAAGAATCTCGTGTACCTGGGTGCCATGGATATGCTTGTGCTGTCTGGCACGCTGAGCTATCCGGAGGGCCCCATGGCGGGAACTCTTGAGCCAGGTACCTGGGGTTATATTCCTGCGAATGCGAAAGTAGACAGATTCATCGCTACCGAGGATGTTGAGTTTCTCGGTAACTTTTATGGCGCTGTGGCCTTTCTTAACGAAAATGGTGGCGTCTCCAGTATTCTGACAGCACTGGATTTGATGGCAGCTGCCAAGGTACAGGGTGTGACGTTAGTCCCCAATACGCTGGCCGAGTGCATGCAGGAAAGACCGCCTGCCTATCAGGGGCAAGCAGAACCTCTAGCAATTGCCGGAACGGACACCGGAGCGCTTGTCTCAGAAGCAGAGAATATTGCAGATGTAGGCCGTAGTGTGCACCCACATTTTGTCGATACTCGGGCGATCCCCTGGATCGAAAATCCGGCGGTGCCGGATATGGGGCTAAAGGTGCTTAGAGTCAGTGAAGAAACAGGTATCACGTCGTTGATCGTAAGACACAATGGTGTTGCTGGACCTCACTATCATTTGGGTGCCGCGGACTTTATGGTGCTTAACGGTCGTATTGGTTATCGGGCTGGCCCGCCACAGGGATATGGCCCAGGCGTCTGGTTTTACGAGCCAGCGGGCGCTCGTCATGAAGAAACCCAGCGTGTTAGTGATGAAGATCTAATCTACACGGCGAATGTCTATGGCCCTTTGCAGTTTGATGAAGGTCAGGATACGCCAATCGTTGCGGTTCTGTCGTGGATGCAATACAAGGAGATGGCGGTTGCGGCTGGTGTTGATCTAGTTCATAACACTTTTGAAGGAGACTCATCTCTGATGGCCTGGGCGCCTATCGGCATTGCTGCTGGTGAGTGAATCAGTATCCATAGACGCTTTTTCGATACATTACCGACAGCATGCTACGGGCGATGAGCCTTGTGTGAACGTCGCTGTATCCTGGCCTAAATTTGGCCAAGGCACTTGGCAGTAAACAGGTCGGTTGTAAGGTACCGCTGGTAAAAGCGTCCCGCGAAGGACCATGTTATCTTAACCATTAACTGTTGAGGGATCATATGAGTATTCTGCTGTAATGTCTGAGAGCTTATTTATTGGATAAAGGGCTAGAAGTGAAAGATTACAAGCCGGGTGTGTTGAACCCATGGA
>JABGVY010000095.1 GCA_018645845.1 Gammaproteobacteria bacterium
CGTTTTTGCTCACAGAGGGAGATAAGAAGTGCAATTTGATGAAGTCCTACTCGGCCGCCGCAGCATTCGCGGTTATAAACCCGACCCGGTACCAAAGGCACTGATTAAAGAAGTCTTAGCGCTGGCTATACGTTCTCCGTCATCGATGAACACACAGCCGTGGAGCTTTAAAGTTGTCTCCGGCGAACCATTGGACCGCATTCGCGCCGGTAACACGGAACGTAATCTTGCAGGTGTGCCGCATTCGCGTGAATTTCGTATTGGCCAGGCCTTTGCGGGGCAACATCGTGACCGTCAGGTTGGGGTTGCCAAGCAATTGTTTGCGGCCATGGGTATCGCGCGTGAAGATAAAGAGGGACGCCAGGATTGGGTGCTACGCGGTTTCCGGCAATTTGACGCACCGGTTTGTGTGATTATTACCTATGATCGAGAGCTGGCAGACAGCGATGACACTGCTTTCGACTGTGGCGCAGTCACCACTGCACTGGTGAATGCGGCCTGGTCACGTGGCCTGGGTGCGGTGATTAACAGTCAGGGCATTATGCAGTCTCCGGTGGTCCGCGAGCATGCACAGATTGCTGACGACCAGGTGATCATGAAGGCGGTTGCGCTGGGCTGGCCGGATGACAGTTTTCCTGCAAACGCGGTGGTCTCGGAACGCAAGAGCGTTGAAGAAGCTGCTTCTTTTTTGGGTTTCGAAGACTGAGTGCGGCAATAGGGAACAGCATTCACAATACAGGCAAAGATAAGACTTACTCGATGACCTCTTTTTGTTTGGGCGTGCAACGATGTAAGCGCGTCTTTACCAAAGAGCAAAGCCTGCTAGTAATACGTGCAATCGAGTTTTTGGAATCAAATACCATGAGGGTGTTGTCATGAGGGTGTTGTCATGAATATTGTCCAGCCAGAATCCATTGGTCTTAGTTCTAAGCGATTGACAAGGATAAGTGGCTGGCTAGAGCAGCAAATGGAAGAAGGCCGTCTCGCTGGCGGTAGCGTACTGATTGGTCGGCGTGGTCAGGTAGGCTACTTTGAGACAGCAGGCGTTGCAGATTTGGACACCGGAGAAGCCTTCTCAAGGGAAGCGATTGTCCGCGCTTATTCGATGACAAAACCCATCGTTACTGCGGCGGCTATGATGCTCTATGAGGAAGGTTGCTTCCAGTTAGATCATCCAATAAGTACCTATTTGCCGGAGTTCACATCGCCAGAGGTCTGGACGGGTGGCGAGCTTTCCAATACTGTGCCCGCCGAATCACCTATCGCTGTTTGGCACATTATGAGCCACACGTCGGGACTGACTTACGGTTTTATGCAGGCGAATGTAGTGGATGCGGAGTATCGCGCACGTGGTATTGAGCAGCCATCGCCCAATATCAATCTTGAAGAATGGGTAAAGGCGCTGTCGGAAATTCCACTGATCTGTCATCCGGGTAGTGAATGGAACTACAGTGTTTCAACAGATGTGCTCGGAAGGCTGGTGGAAGTCTGGTCAGGTATGTCGCTTGATGTGTTCCTTGAAGAGCGCATTTTCAAACCGCTAGGTATGGTTGATACGGGGTTTTTCGTTCGCGCAGAAAACAAGGAACGGCTATCGGCAATGTATGGACCTAAAGTCGGTGCAGGTATGGGTGGCGTTGGTCAGGTTCCGCTGAGTGAGCGCGGCGGATTGAAACTGTTGGATAAGGCGGAGGGTAGCCGTTACCTTGCGCCTGCCAACCTCCTGTCTGGTGGTGGTGGTTTGGTGAGTACGATGGAAGATTACTCCAGGTTCTGTCAGATGATGCTCAATGGGGGCGAATTGGACGGCGAGAGGCTTCTGGCGCCATCGACCATCAAGCACATGCGTTCAAACCACTTGCCGGACGGCAAAGACATGTCTCAAATGGGACAACCAGTCTGGAGTGAAACTAGTTACGAGGGGATCGGGTTTGGTCTTGGTTTCGCGGTGGTGATAGATCCTATCAAAGCCGCTATTGTTGCATCGCCAGGTGAACACCATTGGGGTGGTGCAGCGAGTACTTTCTTTTGGCTAGATCCCGTTGAGGATCTGTGGGCAATATTCCTGACTCAGCTCCTGCCGTCGTCGACCTACCCCTTTCGGCGGGAACTGAGGACGCTGGTTTATCAGGCTGTTGTTGATTGATAAGATCAAAGAGATTCCGGCGCAGTAGAACCCGGTGAATCCTCGCTTGGGAAGGAGAGATTGATGAGGTTAAGGCGAACACTCTTGCAAGCGTTAGGTACAGCATCGTTTAAGGTGCTACGTCAGTTCGATCGTCTGGTAGGAAACGGATACTCCGGTATGACCCCGGAGGAAGCCGTTGAAGACCCGTATAAGGAATACAAGTACTTTCGGGAGAAGAGCCCGGTTCTCAGGACTCATACGAATAGAGGGTGGTACGTATTAGGGTACGAACAGGTACAGGCGGCTTTTAAAGATCCCAGATTCAGCAGCGATGTCCGCAACAACAAGTTTTTAACCCGCATGATGCGGTTTGCTGCCGATGGTGCACCGTTGCCTTTGCTCGAAGACCCTACACTGCTCAACCTTGACCCGCCGGATCACACGCGGCTGCGGA
>JABGVY010000006.1 GCA_018645845.1 Gammaproteobacteria bacterium
AGCTGACCGGTTCAGATGGAACTGATGTCTTTGTGGGGTTGTATTTCAGTGAAGGCGCTTTTCTGGGAAATGAATCCTTGAGTTTTCACGGCAGCGTAGGGGCGCTCGCGATGGGTCATGGAGAGTTAGTTGGAAGCGATGTTGAAGACCTCGCGGTCTATGGTTCAAGTACACTGGCGTGGAAACTTTCCCCAAATTTCAGCCTTAAGGCTCAATTCGATTTTCATTCAGCCCTCTATGACTCCGGAGTGGAAGAGCTTGGTAGCTTTGCAGGACAGCTTATTCTCGGTGGTTCCGTAAATCTGGGGCGAAAAGTGCAATTAGATCTGTCTGTCAGCGAGGACGTGATTGTGGACACGGCTCCTGACGTCGTTTTTAGTATTGGTTTGCGGTCTCTTTTTTAAATGCTGCCTCAGATTGTTGCTCTGCGGGTTGATGTCGAATGGCAATCTATCTCCGGTTGGTCAATTGGTGCACTGACCAAATTGTTAAGTCGCATCGAGCTTCTGAGGGTAAACTGGCGAAACTAGTTTTCACGGGCCGGAATGTTTTGTGCCGAGGCCTCAATGTAGCCGGGTCTTAATGTAATTCTGTGCCGGTAATCTGTCAGTAGTGTCGGTAGCCCGATTTGCCTCGCCGAGGCCCAATCGAGACACGAAACAAGCAGGATATCGACAGTCCCGAAGTATTCTCCCTGGGCAAATTGCCGGCCATCAGCAAACCATCGCGCAGCCTCACGCAGGCCTCTGCTGACATATTCCTTTGCGGCGTCAACGGCCACGGGGGCTGATCCATAAGTCGCGGAAAGACCATTCGGGGGCTCGCCGTGAAGACGGGTCGTGTACAGTCGGGCGTCGATCTCAGTCATGAGATACATCGTGTGATCCATTAGGGTGGCTCGCTCCAGCGTTCCTGGCCCGGGCATGGCTAACACATCTTTGCCATAACGGTCCGCCAGATAGTTTACGATCGCCGCACTCTCTCCAATTTGCACCCGATCGTCTTTGTAAAAAGGTACCTTTTGCCTTTCGTTAAGCGCGCGAAACTCGGGGTTATCCATTCCCGGGGAGCGCGGTAGGATTTTTCTGTGTTCGAAGGCAAGTCCAAGCTCAATCAACGCCCAAAGGGGTCGAAGCGTACGTGGCGTTCCGGTACCCCATAGGGTTCTATCAATATCAGTCATCATCCAGGCCAGCCTCTGTTGAATACATTGTCACTGTACGAACAAACACCACTTGATAATTTTAGCGGTTCAAAGGTTTTTCAGTTACCCGGTTGGGGCTCCAATAGCTCTTCAAGCTTCCTTAGGCAGCCTTGCATGCTTTTCTTGATGAACGGTTCGACCTCGACCGGAATCACTTCCGTTTCCCAGCGCATGATGCAGCGATCCCTATCGATAGAATTCAGCTGAATGATTGCCAGGTGATGTTCAAGGGGAGGGTTCGAGTCTATACAACTGTACTCAAGCCGCATATTCTCATTGCTATGCGAGAGTATTCTTTCTGCGATCTGCCCTGCACCGGGCATGCCAAGGCGGCGAATTTCCCCATCGAAAACACATTCTGTGACGCCAGGTACCCAATCAATTCGATCAGGAGTGCCGACGATGTCCCACAGTTCCATCGCAGTCGCTTTAAATTCGTGTTCAATCAGAATCGCCATGATAAATCTATTTCCTGTTTTATTTTTTCTTGCCGGGGGCCTAGTCAACAGGAAAAGCCAACGGCGAACAACCTTTCAGAGTACGTAGATATTTATCTATATCATTCCTTCGGGGATAAGGCCTTCGGGTCACGCCCTATGCTGGTGCCAGCCTGTGTGCGTGGCTGTAGAGATTAAATTGATTGTTGCGCACAAAACCTGCAAGCGTGATTCCTGTTTGTTCAGCCAGCGCGACCGCAAGACTCGATGGAGGTCCAATGGCAACGATTAATTGTGCGCCCGCAATGGCTGCTTTTTGGACCAGTTCAAAGCTGGCCCTGCCGCTTAGTACTACACCGTTTGCGCCAAGGGGTAGATCGTTGTCGAGTAGCAAACTGCCGATCAGTTTATCCATGGCATTGTGTCGCCCTACGTCCTCGCGAACGCGCAGCAGGTTTCCGGTGGGCCCAATCAGTCCAGAGGCATGGATGCCACCAGTCGCCGAAAATTCCGACTGCTGGTCTCTCAATTGAAGGGGAAGTTGTTGCACCTGCTCGGCTGTTATCGTCAATGATTGAGGTACTTTGATATCGCTGTTATTCATGACGGCTTCAATGCTGGTCTTACCACAGACCCCGCAACTCGATGTCATGTAAAAGTGACGCTCCAGCAGAGCGGGGTCGAATGTGTCGCCGACACCAAGCACGACTCGTAGACTGTTATGGATGCCTTCGTCGCCTGCCGGAGGTCTGCAGTGCTCGACAGTTACCAGTTCATCCCGGGATCGTATGATCCCCTCTGTATAAAGAAACCCCAGGGCTAATTCATTATCGTTGCCTGGCGTGCGCATGGTGATCGCGAGCGGAAATTCATCCAGACCGGGGGCTGCCAACCTGATTTCCAGCGGCTCCTCAATGGTGATGACATCACCATCGATTGCTGATCCCGTCGAGGACACGCGGGTGATCGTCAGGGTTTCCTGCCTGGGTTGGGATTCGCGAGCGACGAAACCTTTGTCGATGTTCATTCCACGGGGAGCAGGTCTATCTGCTGATCTCTGCGAGAGATGAACTTCTCCTGCCACGCCGAACGATGGTTTGCCGGGCTGATTTCAACAGCGGTCACTTTGTACTCCGGGCAGTCCGTCGCCCAGTCGCTGAGTTCCGTCGTGACGACATTAGTTCCTGTCATTGGGTGATGGAATGTCGTGTAAACAACACCAACGGCGACACGTTCGCTGATATCCGCACGCAAGGTAATTTCTCCAATGCGGCTTCTGATGGACACCCAGTCACCGTTTCTGATGCCGCGCATTTCCGCGTCGGCAGGGTGGATCTCCAGAACATCTTCTTCAAGCCAGCGAATATTTTCAGTTCGCCTGGTCTGTGCGCCGACGTTGTACTGGCTGAGTATCCTCCCGGTTGTCAGAAGCAGCGGGAACTTTCGGTTAGCTGTTTCGCTGGTTGGCTGGTAATCGGTAAGTATAAAAAGCCCTTTGCCGCGCACAAAGCTGTCGACATGCATGATCGGCGTACCCTCTGGTGCGCCGGGGTTGCAGGGCCATTGAACACTGCCATGCTCGTCCAGGAAATCAAATGAGACACCGGCAAACGATGGCGTGAGCTGAGCGATTTCGTCCATGATTTCAGCGGAGTTGGAATAGTTCATGTCATAGCCCATGGCGTTTGCGAGGGCCTGGGTGACTTCCCACTCAGCCATGCTGGTCTGTGTTTTCATCACAGGCCTGACCCGGTTGATGCGCCGTTCTGCATTAGTGAAGGTGCCGTCTTTCTCAAGGAAAGAAGTCCCCGGTAAAAATACATGTGCGAACTTTGCGGTCTCGTTGAGGAAAAGGTCCTGGACGATCACACATTCCATGTTGGTGAGAGCAGCTTCGACATGCAGTGTGTTGGGGTCTGACTGCGCGATATCCTCGCCCTGAACGTATAGCCCTTTGAATGTGCCTGCGCAGGCCTCATCCAGCATATTCGGGATGCGAAGCCCGGGTTCCTCATGAAGGACTACGCCCCAGTGGCGGTCAAACTCACTGCGTATCGCGTCGTCAGTGATTGAACGATAGCCGGGCAATTCATGGGGGAATGAACCCATATCGCAGGAACCCTGAACATTATTCTGTCCTCTGAGAGGGTTAACGCCTACGCCCATGCGACCAACGTTACCGGTTGCCATGGCAAGGTTAGCCATTGCCATGACCATGGTTGAACCCTGGCTATGTTCGGTAACTCCAAGACCGTAGTAAATTGCGCCATTACCTGCGGTTGCAAAAAGGTGTGCTGCCAGGCGTATTTCGTCTTCAGGGACGCCAGTTATTTTCGCAACAGCAACGGGTGAATTCTCTTCCTGGGTTGCGAACTCGCGCCAGGCATTGAAAGATTCTAGATCACAGCGTTCCTGCACAAAGCTCTCGTCCAATAGACCCTCAGTCACAAGGATGTGAGCGAAGGCATTCATCATGGGGACATTGGTGCCAGGTAACAGTGGCAGGTGGTGACTCGCCTCAATGTGTGCGGACCGCACCAGATCAATCTGGCGAGGATCAATAACGATGAGTTTCGCACCATCGCGGACTCGTTGTTTGATCTGAGAGGCAAACACGGGATGCGCGTCCGTTGGGTTGGCGCCAATGATCATGATCACGTCGGCTTCAGTGACCGAATCAAAATGCTGAGTTCCCGCCGAGGTGCCAAAGGTCTGCTTGAGACCGTAGCCTGTGGGTGAATGACAAACTCGGGCACAGGTGTCGACATTGTTGTTGTTGAAGGCGGCGCGGATCATCTTCTGGACAACCCATACTTCTTCATTGGTGCACCGGGAAGAAGTGATGCCGCCGATGCTAAATTGGCCGTGCTCTTCCTGAATCCTGTTCAAGCGGTTTGCTGCGAATTGAATCGCTTCATCCCAGGAGACGGTTTGCCACTGATCGGTGATGCTATTGCGGATCATCGGTTCGGTGATCCTGTCCTGGTGATTGGCGTAACCCCAGGCGAAGCGTCCCTTAACGCAGGAATGGCCTTGATTTGCCTTGCCGTCTTTCCAGGGCATCATGCGGACAACCTGGTCTCCTTTCATTTCTGCCTTGAAGGAACAACCCACTCCGCAGTAAGCGCAGGTGGTAACGATACTGCGATCAGGCACGCCGTGATCAATCACCGATTTTTCCATCAAAGTAGCTGTTGGGCACGCCTGTACACAGGCGCCGCAGGAAACACATTCACTGGCGAAAAAGTCTTCTGCGCCGGTTGCGACTCTGGAAGCGAACCCACGACCGTCAATTGTGAGTGCGAAGGTACCCTGAACTTCCTCGCAGGCGCGTACGCACCTGGAACAAACGATGCACTTGCTGGGGTCGTAGGCAAAATACGGGTTCGACTTGTCGATTGAGTCGTTGGCATGATTGCTGCCACCCGCGTACCGCACGTCGCGAAGACCGACCTGACCAGCGACGTCCTGCAGTTCGCAGTCGCCGTTAGCAGCACAGGTCAAGCAGTCGAGTGGATGATCTGAGATATAAAGTTCCATCACACCGCGACGCAGTCGGGCAATCTCGTCGTTTTGAGTCACGACGCGAAGATCCTGCTGTACTGGTTGCGTGCAGGAGGATACAAACCCAGGTTTACCATCAATTTGAACAAGACACATGCGGCACGAACCGAAAGCATCGAGAGAGTCCGTTGCGCACAATTTGGGAATCGGGATTCCTGCTTCTGCGGCAGCCCGCATGATTGAGGTGCCTGCGGGGGCGCTGACAGTCTCGCCGTTTATTTCAAGCGTAACTATCGTTGTGTTGTTGACCTGTTTCGTACCCAAATCTTGGTCAGCGAGTCTCATGCTATTGCTCCAGTCCGAAATCGCCGGGGAAGTGGCGTATAGCCGATTCTACGGGAATAGGCGTCATTCCGCCCATCTGGCAAAGACTGGTCTTTTCCATCACCTCGCAGAGATCTTTCACGAGGATAAGCTTTTCCTTTGTACAGCCGCTTTCCTGAATATCTTCCATGAGTTCTCGTCCTCTGACAGAGCCGATACGACAGGGTGTGCATTTACCGCAGGACTCATGCTCGCAGAAAGCGAAGGCATATCTTGCCTGCTCGATCAGGTCGACTGTGTCATCGAAGACGACAATACCGCCATGGCCTATGCCTGCACCAATGGCTGTCATGGCTTCATAGGTTAGCGGCGTGCCTAGCTGTTCAGTTGATAAATAGGCGCCAAGCGGGCCACCCACCTGCACGGCCTTCACCGGGCGCCCTGAACGGGTGCCACCGCCGTAGGCGTCAATAAATTCACCCAGCGGCATGCCAAAAGGTAGCTCAACTAGCCCGCCGCGCTTCACGTTGCCAGACAGCTGGAATGGCATGGTACCGGTAGAATTGCCGACACCAACCTGCCGGTAGGCTTCACCACCATTTCTGATAATCCAGGGAACAGAGCACAGAGTAATGACATTGTGAACCAGGGTTGGTTTGCCAAAAAGACCTTCGATGGCAGGTAGAGGGGGTTTGGTACGGATGATGCCACGCTTACCCTCGAGGCTTTCCAGGAGAGAAGTTTCCTCGCCGCATATATAGGCTCCGGCACCAATAAAAAGCGCTATGTCGAAGTTTTCATTCAGCGCTCCCTCGCGTCGACCAATCTGAAGGGCTTCGGTAAGAATGGCCGCGGCCTCAGGATACTCTGAACGGAGATAGATGAACCCTTTCGACGCACCTACTGCACCAGCAGCGATGGCCATGCCTTCAATCAGAAGGAAGGGATCTCCCTCCATGATAAGACGATCGGCAAAGGTGCCGGAATCACCTTCGTCTGCATTACACACGATATACTTCTGACTCTTGGGTTGATCGGCAACAGTTTGCCACTTTATATGTGCAGGGAATCCGGCCCCACCGCGACCACGCAGTCCGGAACTGCGAATTTCAGCAAGAACCGACGCAGATGAAGTTGGCGCAGTAGAGAATCCGCCATCTGCACGATAGGCATCGAAGTCGAGCGGGTCTACCCGACCACAACGATTGAAGATTAATCGATTATCTGTTTCGACGATTTCAGTTGGTGCTGCGTCAGGGTTGCCGCTAATTAAAGAGTCCGCGTCAGCACTGCTCAGGTTTGTGTAGACGGTGCCATCTACCAGGGCGGTCGGTCCGTTTGCACAGTGCCCAAGGCAGTAGACGCTTTCTAAAGCAAACTCGTTGTCCGGAGTAGATTCTCCCATCGCGATGTCAAGCCGCTTCTCCAGAGTAGCGGTCAAGGATCTGCAGCCGTTGGCCTGACAGGCCTCAGCCTGACAGACCTGAATGATTTTTTGCGCAGGCGGGTTCGTGCGCAGGTCGGAGTAAAAGCTAACGATACCGCGGACTTCTGCCTGACTGATATTGAAGATCTCGGCGACGGCCTGTTGATCAACATCTCTGATATAGCCATGAGCAAGCACAAGTGCGCGAAGTGCGGATATTGTGCCTCCAGTCTGGTCCCTGTACGGCTCGATAATGGAAGCTGGATTATTCATGTCGTCTATCATAAGGACATGGCTGGTGTATGAGAAGCTTAAGCACCTGTTTCAGGTAGACTTTGGCGCGTGTTGGCAATGGAGTTTCGTTTCAGGGCATATTATCGGAGGTGGCGCGCTCGTTTGAATATCTGCATTGCCCGCAAACGACAAGGCAGCAACTCTGACTGATTTTGGTGTTCTATTAATCAGTGAAAAAGAAGTCGATTAGTGAGAAGGTGGTCGAGGTTATTTTTGATACGGTAGATGTTGGTACCGGGTTGTTACTGTCACTTATATTTAACTACTTTCTCAACTAAATCGTTGGCTTTTTGCCACAGGGTTCCTCTATGTCAGATATCACGCTCTCACTCAAAGAAGTCCATGAACTCGCAACCAATTGCCTGCTGGCCAGTGGCTGCGATGAACCAAATGCCGAGGCAGTTGCGGAAACTATTCATGCTGCTGAAAGAGATGGTTGCTCTTCGCACGGCTTGTTCCGATTACCCGGTTATGTTGCTTCGCTGAAGAGCGGCAAAGTTAACGGTGCTGCTGTCCCTGAAATTCGCCACCTATCCGGTGGTGTGATCCAGGCTAATGGGAACGGTGGATACGCGCCGCTGGCACTGCAGAGGAGCCGGTCCGCTCTGATCGATGCCGCAAGAGATAACGGTATCGCTGCGCTAATCCTCGTCAACGTGCATCACTTTGCGGCGCTGTGGACTGAAGTCGAACCCGTCGTAAAAGAAGGCCTGATCGCCATGGCGTTTACGACCTATAAACCGGCGGTTGTACCTGCGGGCGCCAGCGAGGCGCTGTACGGAACCAATCCAATGTGCTTTGGCTGGCCCCGTGGAGACGAACCGCCGCTGATTTTTGACCAGGCGTCTTCGTCCATGGCGAAAGGAGAGGTCATGATTGCAGCCCGCGAGGGGCAAACAGTTCCTTCAGGTACTGGCATAGATGCTGACGGTAATGACACAACTGATCCCGCGCGGATTTTGGACGGTGGCGCGCTGTTACCCTTTGGTGGCTATAAAGGTTCGAACATAGCGATGATGATTGAATTACTTGTTGCCGGTCTTTCGGGTCAGGACTTCAGTTTTGAAGCCGAGAAAAATGACAACAATGACGGTGGGCCGCCGGTTGGAGGTGAACTGATGCTGGCCATGGATCCTGCTAGATTCGGCGACTCGGAACACTGGCAGGACCATTCGGAGTCATTCATCAATCGGCTGGGTGGTATGGAGGGTTCACGTCTGCCAGGAACTCGGAGACACGAGCGGCGCGGGATCATAGAAGCGGAGGGGGTCAAGATTCCTGAAACATTACACGATCAGTGTCGCGCTTTCATGTCCTAACGAGTGCCGAAACCAGATTACGTGCACCGTAGACAGGCTGGCGGGTTTTATTGCAAGTAGTGGTTTTATTGTCGCGTTTGTTGGCTTTGCAATAGTTAATAGCAATTTTACGTTCAGCAATTGTCAATGCAGGTTTTTAGATCGTAACCACCTGCTACGATGCATACTGTCAGGGTCTGCTGACCTTTCTTGCGGCAATCCTGATTCTGCTTCCTTCCTTGTGATAAGGTCCGAAAGTTAACCGGGGAATGCATCTAAAGGAAATGCACACCAAAGAAACGAGTCTGTAGAAAAAGACGGGAGAGTCACCGGTGCCTTTTGGATTACTTAAATACGGGTTAGCTAGAACTTACCCCGGGAAAAACCTGTTCGGGAAGGCTCGACCGCTTAAACAATCATACGATGTGGTGATCATAGGAGCGGGTGGCCATGGCGCCGCGTGTGCCTACTATCTTGCCAAAGAGCATGGCATCACCAACGTTGCGGTGCTTGATAAAGGCTACCTGGGTGGTGGTAACACTGCACGCAACACCGCCGTATTGAGATCCAACTATCTGACCGAGGCCGGTGTTGCTTTTTACAAGGCATCTCTTGAACTTTACAAAAGTTTATCCAACGAGTTGGACCTTAACATCATGTTTGAACAGCGGGGGCAACTCACGCTTGCTCACAGTGATGCTGCGGTACGCAACCTGCGTTGGCGAGCCGAGGTTAATCAACACCTGGGTGTTCGCTCCGAGCTGATGTTCAACGACGAAATAGCGAAGATGTTGCCGCATCTTCGAATGGATGCTGATGCCCGATATCCGATTTTAGCCGGTCTGTGGCATGCCGATGGAGGCACGGCGCGCCATGATGCCGTGGTATGGGGATATGCTAAAGAGGCGGCTGCTCGGGGTGTTGAATTTCATCAGTTAACTGAAGCGACGGGAATAGACATTGCTGATGGCAAAGTGACCGGCGTTAGAACCACGCGAGGTGACATTAGCTGCGGAAAAGTTATACAGGCAGTAGCCGGTTCAAGTTCGGTTGTGGGGAATATGGCCGGTATCAAGCTACCCATTCATACATTTCCGCTGCAGGCTATGGTGACGCAACCTTACAAGCCGCTGCTCGAACCTCATGTCAGCTCGCCCCATCACCACGTCTACATCCATCAGACATCCCGAGGCGAATTTGTTATCGGGGGTGGATCTGATCCATATCCCTTGTACAACACTCGTGCAACCCTGCCCATGCGGGAAGTACTTTCCGCGGCAGTTCTCGAGTTGTTTCCATTTTTAGGAGAAGCACGGGTGATGCGTCAGTGGGCTGGCATTACTGATATGACACCAGACTACAGCCCGATCATGGGTGAAAGTCCAGTTCAGAACTACTACCTGGATGCGGGGTGGGGTACCTGGGGTTTCAAGGCAACACCTATCTCGGGTATGACAATGGCAGAACTGGTGGCCACTGACCGGGTTCCGGAATTGATAGCGCCTTTTTCACTGGATCGATTTTACCGATTCGAGCAGGTTAACGAAGCCGGCGCAACGGCGGCGAGTCACTAGAGGTTCCTACGGTATGAAAACACTTCTATGCCCGCTTAATGGTCTTCGTAATATCGATGAGTTCATCTATGGTGGTGAATATCATGCCGAGCCTGATCGCAAGCAGGCAGATCGAAAAGCATGGGCTGAACATGTGTTCTTTGACACGAACTCAGCTGGTGTCGTAGCGGAATGGTGGTGTCACACGCCGAGTTCGTACTGGTTTCTAGTGGATCGTGACACGGTGACAGATCAAGTAATCAGCACATATCCGTTTTCTATAGATCCTGTCGAGAAATGACAGTGCGGCTTTCAGCGCCTTTTGGCACGCGTATTCGACGGGACAATCGGGTCTTCTTTAGCTTTAACGGCAAAAGGTTGTGCGGCTTTGAGGGGGATACGGTGGCGAGTGCCCTGTTGGCTGCTGATGTTCAACTGATGAGTCGTTCCTTTAAATATCACCGACCAAGACTGGGACTGACCTTTGCCGGAGACGATGCGGCCACGTTAGTGACGATAGACCACCGGGCGAATTGCTTCGCTGATACTGAAATACTGTGTCCGGCTATGGAAGTCACATCGCAGAATCATCTTGGTTCGCTCGAGTATGATCTCGGCGCGGCAATCGGGTTGCTGGCTCGATTTCTGCCTGTTGGTTTTTATTACAAAGCATTCTATCGACCGAAAGGTATCTGGGAGCTATGGGCGAATTTTTTTCGTCGCAGTGCCGGGCTCGGGCGTATCAATCCTTCGAAGCAAAACGTTTTGCCGCGTACGAAAAGGTACAAGCATGTAGATCATCTGGTTGTCGGAGGTGGCTATCATGGCATGCGGGCCGCGCTTGATATCGCTAAGGATGGGCGGTCAGTGTTGCTGGTAGAGCAGGATCCGGTTCTGGGTGGCTCGCTGCTCTATTCGAGAATTG
>JABGVY010000202.1 GCA_018645845.1 Gammaproteobacteria bacterium
GATACCAACCGATCTAATTCGATACTCAGACTTTCGATCAAAAAGCTCTGTTATAATTCCTATCCTCTCGTCTTCAGGAACACCTTTGCCTTCGTCATATATCGAACCCAGTTTGTATTGAGCTCTGGCACTACCATCTTGTTCAGCAATTACCCGCATCCACTTCGCAGCTTCCTTATCTTTCCCCTGGTAGCGTTCAACCACTACTCGTCATACCACTACACGCTTCCATAAAACAAGATACCAACCGATCTAATTCGATACTCAGACTTTCGATCAAAAAGCCCTGTTATAATTCCTATCCACCAATGAGTTAATCTGCCGCGCCTTGGCAGTAGGTTTGATGAAAATAATAAGGAGTAGGATCGCGTGTCTGAGATAAATAAAAATTACATTGGCGGCGAATGGCTGCAGGGATCATCGGAAATAGAAAACAGAAACCCTTCCGATTTATCTGACCTGATAGGTCTATACACTCAAGCCGATGCTGATCAAGTCGCGACAGCACTGGCTGCTGCCAATGAGGCACAGCGCCTTTGGGGTGCGACGGGTTTAGAGAAACGCTACGATGTGTTGATGGCGGTTGGCCAAGAGATGATGGCGCGCTCCGACGAACTCGGTCGTCTGCTTTCTCGTGAAGAGGGCAAGCCATTTGCCGAAGGTAAAGGAGAGGTGTTCCGTGCTGGACAGTTCTTTACCTATTTCGCCGCAGAAGTGCTGCGTCAAATCGGCGACAATGCTGATTCTGTTCGTGATGGGATCGAGGTAGATGTTCGGCGCGAGCCGGTTGGTGTGGTCGCGATCATCTCGCCATGGAATTTCCCTACCGCGACGGCGGTTTGGAAAATTGCCCCAGCACTCGCGTTTGGTAATGCTGTCGTTTGGAAGCCTGCGAATCTAGTCCCCGCATCAGCTGTGGCATTTGCAGAAATTATGAGTCGCCAGGACATTCCAAAAGGTCTCTTTAACCTGTTGATGGGAGCCGGCGGCGCAGTAGGTCAGCAGTTAGCAGATAGTCCACTCGTGAACGCTTTAAGTTTTACCGGTTCTGTGCCAGTTGGCAGACAGATCGCATCGAGCTGCATCGTTAATTTTACGAAAATCCAACTGGAGATGGGTTCGAAGAATGCGCTTGCGGTTATGGATGATGCAGATACGGATCTTGCAGTTGCCTGTGCCCTAAACGGAGCCTTCGGCGGCACTGGGCAAAAATGTACAGCGTCATCAAGGCTTGTTGTGCATGAAGCCATCCACGATGAGTTTGTTGAGAGGCTAGCAGCAGCGGCTCGCAATATGGTTGTTGATCACGCGTTGAAAGACGGGACGCAGCTTGGTCCGGTTGTTAGCGGCACTCAATTACAGGAAAATTTACAGAATATTGCCCTTGCGAAAAGTGAAGGTGGCGAAATTCTCTGCGGCGGCGAGAGAGTTGAGCGTGATACAGAAGGATATTTCATGACGCCAGCGGTGGTGGCAGGGACGCAAAATGATTGGCAGGTAAACCGCGAAGAGTTGTTTGCGCCAATCGCGTGCGTAATAAAAGTGAGCTCTTATGAGGAAGCGCTTAGTGTCGTCAATGATACTCGTTTTGGCCTGACCTCCGGCATCATGACGCGCAGCTTGTCTCGAGCGTCGCACTTCCGTCGTCATGCGGCGACTGGCTGCGTGATGGTGAACCTAGCCACGGCAGGAACTGATTATCACGTGCCGTTTGGTGGACGGGGCGAGAGTTCTTACGGCCCAAGGGAGCAAGGCCAGTATGCTAAGGAATTCTATACGACTGTGAAGACGTCCTACATTAGCTCCGGTGCGCCCGAATAGGTTTAACAATGCTCAGACTTTCGATCAAAAGGCCCTGTTAAAATTCCGATTCTCTGAAAGTATGGCTAACTGCTCCAAAGCGGAAGTTTGTAACAGGTTAGGGGTTAGGTCGGTCTCCGACCCAAATCAGACATTGACCCGGTCCTATTTCCGTAGGATTCTGGACCACATATTTTAACATCCAATAAAGGGTATTCGTGTCTGAGTTTGAATTTGTTCTGATATTGGTTTCGATTGTCGCAGGATTCGCGGTGTCGGAGATTCTGTCTGGTTGGGGCAAGTTAATACGAGAGCGTGCGCCAATTTCAGATACGGGTTTGCATTTACTTGCATCTTTCTGGCTGCTATCGATGATCACCAGATATGTTTGGGTGCTATGGGTATTCCGAGAAATTGAATGGCGTTTTGTAGATTTCATCCTGGCATTTGTGCCGATGTTAGTTCTAGCCCTGGCGGCCTACGTTACAAATCCTGCGAGGGTAGTAAACTACAACCCAACCACTCACTATTTAAGCCAGGCTCGACCATTCTGCTATCTGGTGGCCTTCTTTTTCGTTTCGTGGAGTCTGGGCTCTCAGAGGGCGTTTATTCCTGAAGGAGACATCGTTGCCTTTCCTCAAATCATTGGCGTGACCATCGCTGTTGCATTTATGTGCCTCGCGCATACCAAAAAGCAAACACTCCATGGCTTTGGTTTGGGTCTTTTAACACTGGTGTTGATGTTTATGAGCTCTGTCACCATCACGAATCTAGGGGAAACACCGACAAATCCAGGCTAGACCTATCTGTTGAGAGGACCGCACTTGGCCGAAAACGGCGTGAGTAACCTAGATATTGCGGTCTGCTATGTACTCCAAAGGGGAAGTGCCTATCCGATTACTGATTGAGCCAGCTGAGGACTTTCTCGCCTGGTTGGCAGCGCTGGTACCGAAACCCCGGTCCAATCTGACTCGATACTTTTACAGGATTGGGGGGGGGTTGCGCCCAACTCGCCATTCAGGAGAGCCGTGGTCCCTGGTTCAGCGAATCGGTCGCGCAACAAATCAAGGAAACCGACAGTACAGACCGCCACTGAAACCGCTGTCGCTCAA
>JABGVY010000558.1 GCA_018645845.1 Gammaproteobacteria bacterium
AAGCCGTCCAGGATTTGCCGGAGATCGAACACGTCTTTAGATGGGTTTTCTGTCAGATAGGCAACAAGGGAACTGCTGGATCAGTCATGAAACGCTCCCCCACGTTAGTGTGACTCCAGGGAGAGGAGAAATAGAAGATAGTGCTTCGGCAGCCTTAAAGAACGCCATGTCATTGCCTCTGATGTCTCGGAGCATACCCGCTGTTTATTGTAGGATGGGCCCAAAAGATCTTAATACGGGAGAGTAAAGATGAGTTGGGAAATCGTGGGTTCGCTGGGCGACCTTTGCCGACGATATTATGTCGACTCAGCTACGCAACGAGAGGTGAGCGTTGACTCTATCGGGATGTCAGAGTCAGCTTGACAGGGTTTTCTTTCCACGGTGGCCTAACTCCCTGGAGCACTTGTTGAATTGAGGTAGGTCGACACTCTCAACTTGGCATTTTCATGGATGTCCCTATAAAAGAGGGCGTAATCCAAGCCGTGGTAACTGTCCGCCATCAGACCAGCCATAGTCTTAAAGGGGCCTGACTCCTGTTTCGGTACGAACAGGCTGCCATCGCGGCACTGAGCTTGGACCAGGTTCTCGGCGGGTGCGTCAAGCTGGGTGAAATTATCGCCTGACCGGACATCCGGTTTGTCACCAAGAACCATGTTGTATGTGCCTTCTGGAACAACAGCACCTATATTCTCTGTGGCTTCAGCAATTTCTTCATTGACCTGCCATGTCAGGGGATTGGTGCAAAGGCTCGGAGCATCCCTCTCGATAGGGTCGGTGCCTTCCGGCATGGTGTCCCAGTGAACAACACATTGTAGATCGTCAGACCGCTCGCACGGTTTGATGTGATCCATGCTGGCGAACCAGTCAGGTGAGAGGGGTATCAGTACCGCGCCAATTGTATAAGCGGCAACCATGCGCTCGCGCAGTTCTGACGGGTCGATAACCTCTTGGAGAAGTTTCATCGCGTGATGAGTGCCCTGGCTGTGACTGGCCAGGACAAAGGGTCGTCCATTATTGTCGCGTTCCACGTAATGTTCAAAAGCACGCTTTACATCCTGGTAAGCAAACCCGAGTATTTGTGAGCGCCGTTCCGGACTACCCATATAGGCGAAAATATTAGCCTCACGATAGCGGGGCGCGTAGACGTTGCAGCAGCCGTTGTAGGCACTGGCCATATTGGCCATCATGAATTCCGTGTTTTCCTCAGTCCCCGAGTCCAGTTCCATGGGAGATGTCCAACTCCCCGAGGTTAGGAAGCCGGTAGGATGTATAAAAAACACATCGACGGGGTAATCACCCTGTGGACTTACCGTAATGCCAGCAGGTACAAGATCAGCAGGGTCCTGCTTAGTGGGCAAGGCTGCCCAGTTAACTGCGAGTTCATAGTCGGGCGGTGCGACAGCATCAGCGGGGTCGAACTCACCAGCGGGCTCGTTCATTTGTGTAAATGACCAGAAGAGTAATTGTCCACCGAGGCCGCTGACCCACAGACCGCCCATGACTACTATCAGAATGGCAGCTGATACACCTATTACTTTTAGTGTTTTCATTGTTCGATGGGACCCTTGCGACAGAATTAAGGGTACGATTGTAAGCCCTCTGTCTGACCAAAGGGGGTTATTCCCAGCTAAGAAGCATAAGAATCAGCGGCGAAAGGTGAGGATAGGAATAATAACAGGGCTTTTCGATCGAAAGTTTGAGTATCGAATCAGATCGGTTGCCTGCTTGTTTGATGAAAGCGTGTAGCCGTATGACGAATAGTGGTTAAACGCTACCAGGATTTTTGTTGCTTGTGGTTATTGGCTGACCTGGTGATGAGCGATTAGCCAAGGTGCTTTTCTGGTGGGCCTACTCAGCCAACGCAACGGTGAGTAACCGGTAACCCCGTTGGGAATTATTGAATGCCGCTAATGACAGGACAAAGGCTTGAGTCTTAGCTAATCTTCAAACCTTTCATCAGGAGTAAAAATCGTGTGGTTGGGGTAAATAGAGTATTCAACATCGATCAGATGCGACAGTTAGCCCAATCGAAACTACCAAAATTTATATTCGACTATCTGAACGGTGGGGCTGATGATGAATGGGTGTTGCAGAACAACCGGGCGGTATTTGCAAAATATGGCCTACTCACCGAAGTACTGAAGGACGTTAGTGAGATAAACACTAGCACAACCTTACTCGGGATGAAGACAGATCTACCTATAATTCTCTCATCAACCGGAGCATCGAGATTTTTTCATCCAGAAGGGGAAGTTGCTGTTGCCCGGGCTGCCGCTGAAGAAAATGTGTTGTATGGAATCGCCTCTTCCGCGATGAGTAGTATTGAAGAAGTCGCTTCAGTAGCGCCAGGCCCTCGGTTTTTCCAGGTGTACGTCTTTAAGGACCCCGGACTAAATAGTGAATTTGTCCAACGAACTAAAGCGGCCGGTTATCAAGCGATGTACCTAACGGTCGACACCGTCGTGGCGGGGAATCGTGAACGAGATCTCCGCAATCAGCTATCGATTCCGCCTAAGATTACGCCTCGAACCGTCTGGCAGGTTGGCAAGCGACCGAAATGGGCAATGGATTACATCACTACCCAGGCATGGGGATTCCCAAATGTTGAAAGTGCATTGGACGAAACCACGAAAAAAGACTTTGGATCGATTGCTGAATGGTTTGCAAGTCAATTGGATCGATCTTTCACATGGGATGATGCGGCTCACCTTATAGCTGAATGGAATGGCCCTTTTGTCATTAAAGGTATTACCCGACCTGAAGATGCCATCCGTGCAGCTGAAGCTGGTGCAACCGGTATCGTTGTCTCTAATCATGGTGGACGTCAATTGGATCGATTGCCGTCATCCATTGAGCTGTTGCCCGGTATCGTCGATGCCGTGGGTGATCGTCTGGAGGTGTTTGTCGACAGTGGTTTCAGGCGTGGCACCGATATCATCCCTGCTTTGGCGTTAGGGGCAAAAGCTGTCGCAATCGGCCGACCCTATTTGTATAGCCTGGCTGCTGGAGGCCAAGTTGGTGTGAGTCGGGTTGTGCAGCTTCTAAAAGCTGAAATTGAACACGATATGGCAATGATGGGGATAACAAGCATTGACCAGATAAATAGGGGCTGTCTGTTTGAAAGGAATCGGAAATGACAGGTAGATAGGTACTTTAAACCACATATTTCCCAGTTTGCCAAAGTATCTTGATCACGCTTTCTTTCATCTCAGAAAGTCAGGGTGGTAGCTTCTCGGCAGAAATTGGTCAACGTCTGAGTGGCCACTAACCTACAAGCCTTCAGACGGTAAGGGCGATCACTGACCGGGTTTGCTGGTTGGCAATATGACTTGTTGAATTCGAATCCCAGATGACATCACCGCAAAACCTGAACTCAGTAGCGACGAGGTGATCGCGTGGCTCTGTCAATACCTCGAATCAGACATTCGGCAGGTCAAAGAGATCTCCTGCAGCAGATGCTTACAACCTCACGGCATCTGCCAAAAGTCCCAACGCAACGGCGCTGGATCACCGGGCGTAACGACACCGCTGGTACGAACGACAGATTGCTGCTAATCACATCGACTGGTATCTCTGGACTAACCATGAAGAAAACTTCAACCTGTTGGCTTCAAACTCGGAGCACTTCCTGAACCCAGGGCCTCCGTAACTAAAAGAGTAACTTTGATGAAACCCGCCATGCGTATTCTGATCCTACTTTCTGTGCTTTATTCCTGCCTCTTACTGGCTGCCGACTATCCTGACCCCTCTCGCTGGGACTACACCATTGGGGGTTTTGCGCTTGAGGATGAAATCGTCCAGTTCGAAAAAGGCGATATTGTCGCTACGGGCAGCTCCAGCGTGCGCTTCTGGCGTCACAGGATTCACGATGACCTTTCGCCATTGACGATTATTCCAAGGGGCTTTGGCGGCAGCAATATGAACGATGTACTGCATCACATGGAAACGCTGGTCCTGAAACACGAACCGCGAGCTGTAATCCTCTATGAAGGTGACAACGACGTTGCACAGAATGTTTCGACGGAGAAGATCATGCAGACGTTCCAGGCCTTTATCAGCATGGTACACAAACCCCTTCCTGAAACCCGCATCTACATTATTGCGGTGAAACCGAGCATTTCACGGGCTTCAATGTGGCCGGCGATGGTCGAGGTGAACTCAAGATTGAAGCGTTTGTGCAATAGTGATGAACGCCTGATTTATATTGACGTTGCTACACCCATGCTGAACAAAGACGGGAGCATCAGGGAAGACTTGTTTGTGACAGATCAATTGCACATGAACCAGAAGGGTTACGATATCTGGCGGGACACAATTGCACCCGTGCTAATCGCCGGTGAGTCCTGATCGGTAAACCGGGTTGGGTATAAGAAGAATTAACCACCTATCAGCTTCACC
>JABGVY010000005.1 GCA_018645845.1 Gammaproteobacteria bacterium
AGCCTGCGCTTCTCGAGCAGGGTCCTGCCACAATTTATTGCTCGAAACGATCGAGTAAGATGGCTGTTCGTCGATGGTGTAACGCAGTGGAATCGCAACACCGCCTTCCGGCGCCTTAATGTTGCTGTCTTTTATATACTCGATGCATTCTGCATATCGACGAAAGCCGAGACCCCATTTGGTTGCGATGGGGCCGGGCGGCGTATTTTCAATCATGTCGATGACTGCCTGCCCTTCACCACCTGCAATCTGTTTAAGTGCAGCGTCTATCGCTGCCGCAGTTCCCGCATCTCCATTACGGTCGAAAGACATATAAGACAAACCACCATTGGCCGCATTGGGTGGTGGTTGACCCTCTGTGCGTTGGAGCACTGGGACATAAGGTTCAACTTCGCTCATTGCCGCCTCTTGAATCGCGTCAAAATGACTTTGTTCCATGATATCCATCCGATGTTAGTGGATTTATCATGTCATACCCCCGCGTGGCTTCATAGCACCCGTGTTTTAAGGGTTTGCGCCATCAAAAACGCTGACCTATATGTTGGCAGCGGAGGTTGCACAACAAAATACTGGCTAAACATTGTTGAACAGAACCGCTACCCGATGTATCGGTTTGCCCGAATGCAAACGCTGGAAAAGAAAGATCTAGAGCCGAAACTAGCTAACCACACCATCACCAAACATTTTCTCAATACGGTCTTCACCAACTGAAAATGACGCCAGTACCTGCCGGGTATGTTGGCCATGATCTGGGCTGGGGGACCCGGGCTCAAGGATTTCGCCGCCAAACCTCGGCGGTGATTTCACCACTCGCATTGAACCCATCAATGGGTGATCAATAACATCAATGGAGCCGTTGGCCTGCAATTGCTCTTGGGCCAGAACCTCGTCTCGATCGAGGAATCGAGCGCAGGGTACGTCCGCTTCTGCCATTCTCGCGATCACTTCGTCGGTGGTGTGCTTGAGGTACTCGCTCGCTACAAGCGATTTAAAAATATCAATGTTGGCTAACAATTTCTGCATGTCATCAAAACGTTCGTCAGCCAAGAGATGTTCCATCCCCATGGCAATAAGTGAGCGCATTTGTTGCTCAGCGGTGCCGGCGGAAATAGTGACCGCGCCGTCTTTGGTTATGGTGAGTTCGTATAGAATGTCGATAAGCAAGGGCTGCGGCGGAACATCATCATCCAGTAATGTATGATTCTGAAAGCCGTCAGGGAAGATGAAAAATAAGCCAGCATCTAACATAGATAGATCGATGTGCTGGCCTTCGCCCGTTTTTTCTCGAAGATAGAGCGCGCTGGTGACGGCCTGACAAGCAGTGTAAGCGGTGATTTTGTCGCAAATCAGTGTGCGAAAGAATGCGGGCTCTTCTTTACCCTGGGTTGCAGTAATGCCCGACTGAGCCTGAATGATCGGGTCATAGGCAGGTGAGCCGCTTTTCGGGCCTGTTTTACCAAATCCTGAAATTGCGGTGTAGATTAATCGTGGATTCAGTGCGCGCAGTGCGTCACTGCCTAAACCAATCTTGTCCATGACGCCTGGCCTGAAGTTATGAATAACCACATCGACCTCGGGGACCATTTCGCGAATCAGTGCCTGGCCTGCTTCTGTTTTGATATCGACACGAATGGCTTCCTTGCCGCGATTGCAATTAGCGAATAACGAGGAAATGCCGCCCTTGGTTGCGCCAATGTAACGAAGCGGGTCGCCGGCATTTAGTGGCTCGACTTTAATGACGCGGGCACCTTGCTCACACATTTGCATCGCTGCAAATGAGGCGGTAATCATGGTGGAAAATTCCAGGACGGTAACGCCTTCAAGTGGCTTCATGTTTGCTCCTTAATGATTGTAAATTCTTGTATAGAATATAACTAACGACGGACACTTCCCGCCAACTGATTGATTTGTCTAACTTAACACGATTCCGTCGCAGGGTGATGCCGAAGAGGTTCAATCCCCAAGTGGTTCAACTCCCAAGTGGTTCAATGCTGTAAGCTGGAGATTGTCTGCGCCCTCGTCGTCCTGCTGGTGTAACTCGTTACAGATAGATTTGTTTTGGCTTTCATTGTGAATGGAAGCGATAATTGGAAAGGTAGAACATGGATGGGTGGTTCTGTTTGATTTAGAGGTACCTAAGCCAGGTGACCTTCGTAGGTCGATTGGGAAATTCAAAGAAACCCAACACGAAGGATGCCGGGTCGGGGTGGGTATGACCCAGGTGGATTGGCATGATAAAGATAGCGAATTGATCATTCAGCGTAGATACGAACGGGTTAGTCCGGAAGGCCAAGTGGGGTCGGTCGATAGAGACTGGTCTAGAAAGGTGTGGCTAGGCCTTGTTGAGAGTTACTGATGTCCTGGAAGCAGATTGAAGGAATAGATGTGTTTGGAACCTCGTTGTTTCAAAATTTATGTTGCAGGGAAGTAGCCAGGTTTATTCCAGAGGTGAAGTTTGAAGAGCAGGGCGCTGATGAAAAACACTTTGTGGCAGAGATCCCGCAGAACGACATTAAGGTTTATGTTTATCAAGATAGTGCAGAGATTGTATCGCCCAGTCTGAATATTCGTTTCGAGAGAGCAGGCTCTGCGACACCCGAAGACTTAACGATGCAATTGATAAAAGCATTGTCCAATGCATTCTGACGTGGGTTTGATCCTGACGTGTGCTCGTTGACCGGGTTCGTTTCGACCAGGCCCTGAAAAATTTCTATTCTTCGTTTTGCCATTGAGCACAGAAACGTGGTTTATTCTTACCTTCCGCAAAGCGGAAAAGAACGGTACGTTGTGATGATGAATAGGGCGAACCTGATGATATTTGTGGCAGACTACCTGCCGAAGTAACTCGCATTCTACACAACTAATTTTATGACAATCACCGGAGTCACCATGAAAAATATCTGCTTACTCATATTGACTGCATCTGTCTGGATACTTAGTACCTCACACGCAGAGGTACCAACTTCCAAATACGGTGCCGACGACACCCTGGGCGCAATTAACAACCTTAGCCCTGAAAAAGTATTGCAAGCGACACGGCTGGTCAAACACGGCAAGACCTATCGACTTGGGGTGACGACCGGGCCCACATCGCCGGCCTATCCACCCCGCTCATACTCAATGACAGTTTTACAGCTGGATGACGGCACGGGGACGCCTTTAGGCACAAACAATGCCACAGGCAATGATGACCTGATGAACATTTGGATGGGCATTGGCAGTCAGATTGATGGCCTGGGCCATATGGGTGAAAACCACGTCTACTATAACGCCACCCACGCTCGCGATTTTGTGACTCCGAAAGGGCTAACCAAGTTTTCGATTCATGACCTGCCACCCATCGTTACCCGCGGCATCCTGCTCGACATGACTAAGCTTCTAGGAAAGAACCCCCTTCCGGAAGGCACCGCAATTAACCAGCCGGAAATAGAACGTGCAGCGAAGGCTGCTAATGTGCAGATCGAAAGCGGTGACGTTGTATTGCTCCACACCGGTTGGCTGGACATCATGGATACCGACCCTGATCGCTTTATGGTAGGCCAGCCCGGACTTGGTTTAAGCGGCGCCCGGTATCTGGCGCAATTGGGTGTCGTCGCTATTGGCGCTGACAATTGGGCCTTGGAAGTGATCCCTGCAGAAAAAGGCGGCGAAGTATTTCCGGTTCACCCCGAGCTTTTAGCTAAAAATGGTGTCTACGTACTCGAGAATATGGACACTAGAGAGCTGGCGCGTGACAGTGTCACTGAATTTTTGTTTGTACTTGGGCAGCCCCGCTTCGAGGGAGCAGTCCAGGCTGTGATCAACCCAGTCGCCATCCACTGACCCGACATCTTCAGGAAAGCTAGAGGCGCACTACTCTAAAGGGAGCTTGGTGAATGGGTATTTCAGAGTGAGATATGAATCAGTAATCTGAATACCGAATCAGGGAAGCGATGGTGTATATAGGTATATTTCATCGCCAGACGGTGTCATGCCTGATCTCGCCCCCGAAATATTACGAGTGCAAACCAGGCGGTTGCACCGAACCCAATTAGGTCTACCACCGCCGAGAGGTGAGACAGATCAGCATTGAGATAATCTCGTGCGCTGCCGATGAAGACAACGAGCGCGAAGGCGGCGCTGAACACCGCCATCCGAACGGGCTGAGCCTGCAGGAACAGGCTGAACGCGAAAAGAAGGTGTGCGACGACGACCCTCGGTAGGTTGAGAGTTTGAGTCTCCAAATAGGCAATACCAGCACTGATCAATATTGCGGCTGCCCAGCCTTTGAGAGACAGGTCCAAACGTGACGCTTTCAAGCTGCTGCGCCTAGCGCCGCGGGCCATTCTTCTACAACCATCGCATATTGGTGTTCAGGACAGTCATCGCCTGCTCCTATTAGATGCAGGAAGAAGTATAAGCATTAAGCGAAGGGTCGCAATACGGCTATAACCCATCAATAAGCACAATGATCTGCTTTGCTTCGATACTCTGCCCACTGGCGAAATATCCCGGTTACAATTCATCGTCCCTGTATATCAGGTGGTTATATGCCGAGGTAAAGTCACTTATCAGGGTGGCACTGCCACCAATGTTTTACGCAGTAGAATGATACGGGAAGGCAACCCCGTTAAAGGACCAACACTCCAGTTAAGTGCTATCATAAAAATCAAAAGACAAACAAT
>JABGVY010000341.1 GCA_018645845.1 Gammaproteobacteria bacterium
ATTTCCAACACGCCTTACTTTCGGGGCTATACATTACCAACCCCCGCAGATCGTGGTCACGGCCAGGTGATAGAAAATTTTCAATACAGTTTTGAACAAGAACCGCTGTGCGCATACGACGATGTGTCTCAACCAATTCACAAGCGTTTATTTCGGGGACCCAACACCTGGCCGCAATCGGAATCGTTGTCTGGCTTCCGACCGCTGATTGAAGATCTCAACCTTATCTATCATCGCTTGACGCACCAATTGGGAGAACTGATCGTAGAATCGCTGGGCGAAGACCCTGCCGAATTTCGCAGATATTTTAATTTCAATGATCCGGATCTCGCTGCGAGTTTGAACCACAACTTTGGGCTGGATGTTTTTTCGGAAAGTGCGCAAAAAGAAGTTCGTGCAGCTTATGCGAAATTTGATAGCCAAAACGTGGGGACTCACATTGATGGACCTCCATTCGTCGCCTTGCTGATCAACGACCGTCCCGGGCTGCAAGTCGTAGCTGGCGAGGGGCAGTGGGTGGACGCGCCAGTGACATGCAGGACAGCGGAAGGAGAGTACGATGTTCCCGTGATTCCAGGTTCCGTGATTGTTAACACCGGGGGAACTTTGATGCATCTAAGCGAAGGGCGCTATTCTGCGACGCTTCATCGAGTGAACACGACCTTGATTCCCGAGGGCGAGACGCGCATATCGATGCCCTACTTCCTGATTCCAAAGATGGAGGGCGATCTGGTTCCATTCGGAAAGTCCACAACATCGAAGACCGGCGCTGCAGGCTATAAAGCCGGGCGTGATCGAGGCGCAAATGCTTGTGTCAATCGCATGGGGACCTTCCCACAAGTCACCCGTCGCTGGTGGCAGGAGGAGTTCAAGGCGTTAAGCGAAATTCAGCGCGCAGAAGTGGAAACAGAAACAGCTGCGGCCTATAAGTTAGCCGCAGAACGAGGTAAGCGCTATCAAGAAAATTCCAGCAATGAACAATCATAGTTGAGCAAGGGCTAGGTCGCTAACGATAGCCTACATCTTGAGTTAGAGTTGCGACATTTCCTGATCCATCAAGCCGTCACCTAACTCATGAAGCAACACCCTACTGAAGATATTTCACCCGCTGCTGAGGCCTACGTTTGGGGATTCCCCTTGGCATCAATACACCGTACCCGTTTGTTGCTCTGTTCAAAGACCGATACCGGCAAGATGAATCATATAGACGACCTGGCCACGCCAAACGATCGGGCTGTTGTAGTGCCGAACAACGACACGCTGTACTCATCCGCCTGGTTTGATTTGCGATACGGTGACCTGACCATCGATGTACCTTCAATGGATCACCCGGATAGGTACTGGAACGTGATGATCCTTGATGCGTACACCCACGTTGCTTATGTCTGCCGTCGCCACTATGGCGTGGGTGGCACTCGTGTTCGGGTCACATTCGACCCAACAACACCACCGTCGAACGATGACACCGATCTCGTGACGATCGGCACACCAACCGCCTGGGTCATTATCCGCATGCTGGTCGAGTCACCAGAAGACATCAGAGCAGCGCGTATCCTGCAACGCGCCATAAAGGTAAGAGCACCCTCATCACATCCGAACAACCGAACTGAACGCGCCGGTCGCGCCACCGCTATTGCCAGCTCCGGCGCTGAGTTTTACACCGAACTAAAGCGTTATACAGAACTAGATCCACCTGCACCCTGGCACCCGCAACTGTCAGCCGAGGCCCAGTCAATTATCGATGCCCCATCCAGCTACTCAACGGATGTGCTGACGGCAGGGGTCCAGGAAGGTGAGAAGCTGATTGTTGATCGCAATGTTTCTGGCACAGTCAGAAAAAATGGATGGAGCACGGGCCGAGACGCCACAGGGTTTGGTGGCGATATAATAAAGCGTGCCGTGGGAGCAAAGTTTGGACTTGGCGGTCACCAGGCCATCGAAAATCGATCCTATACTGCTCAAAATGATTCAGAAGGAAACCGACCTGATGGTAGCCAGCCGCTTCAGATGCGATTCGAGGCCGACGCCATGCCGCCATGCAATGCGTTCTGGTCGTTAACAGCCTATGGCACAGACCTTTACCTGGTTGAAAACGAAATTGATCGCTGGTCAATCAGTGATCGTACGCCTGGGCTTGTCTACGATGACGATGGTAGCCTGACGATTCTTATCAGCGCGGCACGACCCGCCAAAACCACCAATTGGCTGCCCGTCCCGAACGGCCCCTTCTTGCTGGGCATGCGAGTTTATGAAGGGCATCAAGAAGTTATCGCTTGCGAGTGGTTTCCACCGCAGCTGACGAGCTCAATAAACTAAAAAGCCAGCCCAGTACTGGCCCAGGGTGATGGCGGCGAATTCACCACATCATGCTACAGGGGAATAGTTTATGAAGGTGCTGGAAGATTGGCGGTTCCCGTTTTCACCGCTGGGTTGTGCCCTACGTGGCGTTTATTTCTCAGCTACGATTCGCCAGTTAAGGTCGGCGATCTTGGCTTTTTCAGCATCGGTCCAGGCCTGGCCACCTGTTTGAAGTAGTTCAAGCGACTCTTCGACCCAGGCTGGCATCATGCGAATAGCCTCAAGGGCTCTGACGACTCTGCGTACGAGTAATATTAAATCACGTTTCTGTTCGCAAATAGGCCAGGCTTCGCTTTTTGACGGCGCCGAAACAAGAATCTTAAACCCCGCTCTTTCTAATGCGGCACACACATCCATCGGATACATCGATTGTGTCGCCGCCAGTGTTGGTAAGTAGGTTTTGTGCAGAGCGGCATGCTCCGGGTTATTCCAATCGAAATAAGGCGAAAGCAAATACTCGGAACAGGCGTAACGAGCACCCGGTTTTAACACTCGGTACATTTCTCTTGCGTGCTCATCAAGCTCGTTTTTCTTGAAGAAAGGCCAAACTGCCTGAAAGGAGAAACAGCCATCGAAACTCGCTGATTCAAAGTCAAGCGGGTCATGATGATTACCTTGTTTAAAGTGTAGTCGATCACTCATATTGGTTTCGACGGCCCAGTCGATGGCACTCTCAATCTGATTAGGATCGATGTTATAGCCGGACACCTGTCCACCGGAAAGGGTGGCAAAGTGATGCGCTATTCTGCCTCGGCCACAACCCATATCCAACAGGTGGGATGCCTCGGGCTGATTCAGGTTTAGCTCTTCGAATACCGACTTCTCGATTAGCAACTGATTACCATACAGACCCTGGGAATCATCAATCTGTGGCGGGATATAGAGCTTCTCCAGATCGAATACGGACAGCAGATTGTTTAACACTTTATAGTAGTCCGCGACAGCCTTGGTCTCATCCTCTGTCGTGGTCTCTTCACCATCTTGCATACGCTGAAAAAACTTATAGGCGTTAATGCAACCTTGTTTATCTTCATCGGACAAAGTGAACAGGCGCCTAATTCCGACCAAGGAAGTTTTGATTCTGTACCAATTCATTGTCTTCGCCCTATGTTGTTATTGTCAGCAGGTACTAAAGTAATGAACCACCTTCTTAATCAACCTCCGATTATAGTACGAATTAAGCACGTTTCTGCATTGGTTGGTGAGCATCTGCCTGCCGCGCGTTTTTCTAGCAATCGGATTGAAGCTGTACCAGATGACCGAACAGACCCGTTGGTGCAGCCAGCGACAAACACGTAGCATCGCTTAAGCCGATAGGCCGCCATCTATTACAAGCTCGGTACCCGTGATATAGGATGCTTCGTCACTGGCTAAAAACAGAACGCCATTAGCTATATCGCGAGGATAGCCGACCTCACCTGTTGGCACGCCCTGCTCTGCCATGGCTTCAACGTCAACTGCATTCTCTCCCTCTGAAAAAAGCTCGGGGTTCACCTTTGTCCAAATAGGTGTATCAATAATCCCGGGATGAACAGAGTTAACTCTTATTGGCCAGCGCGCCTCTGCACATTCCAGGGCGACGCCCTTGGTAAACAAGCGCACACCACCCTTAGTGGCATTGTAAGCAGAAAGGCTCGCAGCGCCCTTGAGACCTGCCACAGAAGACATATTAATGATCGAGCCTGAACCGCTATTACGCATCGCAGGGATGGCGTGCTTAACACCCAGAAACACACCATCAAGATTGATCGCTTGTTGTCGTTGCCAATCTTCAAGCGACATCTCAACAATACTACCGGCAATACCAATGCCCGCGTTGTTAACGAGGATGTGCAAGCCATTGTGTTCCCGAACAGTTTGCTCGATTACACTAATCCAGTCTTGTTCACTGGTCACATCGTGGGGAAGAAACTGAGCATGATTGCCTGCCGCGGCTATCGCATCGACACACTCACGACCCATGGTTTCCTGTATATCAGTGATCACGACGGTGGCACCTTCCTGAGCAAGCAATTCTGCACAGCTACGACCTATTCCTGACGCACCTCCTGTAACGATAGCAACTTTCCCGGCTACTCGACCCATCATACATATCCTTCTGACGTGTTATAGAAACTCGACATAAGATAACCGGATTGCACCTGAGATGATATTTCCTTGCGTTTTTTTACCTGTAGCGACACTCACCACATAAAGTAGCTCGATCGTGGGGTTAGCATGACTCTCTCACCCGAACTGATTGCCCTTGATACTCAGTGTCGGTGTAATTGAGAGTGGTATTCAGCTTTCAGATATCCCAGATTCTTGCTTTGCACTATGGCACTGGGTCGGTAGATCAAGGGTTGGATTACGGTCAAAGAAGCCGACGGGGATTAGGTGAAAGCCCGTGTATTCAACCGGCATCACCGGCCAGTCTTCCGGTCGGGGTACGTGAGTTAAGGCAACCGTATGCCACATCACCAGATCACAATGGCTGATATCGCGATTGTTCCTGGTTAATTCCGGCAAACCACCTTCTCCGTGGTGCATCACCGTATGCTGCCCCGCTGCGCCTTGCTCTTCCTCTGCGTAAGGGGTAGCCCAAAGGTGGTGAAGACCAAATGCGCCCCGTCGGCCCACCTGTGATTCTGGTCTTGCATGCAGGGAAGGAGACGCTGCCGGCAATAACTTATAGGCAACCGGCACGCCCAGGCCATTCAGTTTTTCAGGATTGGTCACTTTCCAGTGGCGACTTGTTTGTGGTGCGATGTTGCGCTTCGCGGAGTGTTCATCGGCAAGGTGCCTGCTAACAGAACAGAACTGGGTACCATCAGGGTTGTTTTCACCCAATGGCACGACCTCGATCTCATTTTCGTACAAAGAATTGTTGCCGCCATCGAGCTCCCAGTCGAGACGAAAGCAAAATAGGTGCTGGTGCACTGGTGAAGCGAGGCTATCAGCGATCATCGGCGCCTGGGCTGCATTATGCGTTTCAGGTGTCACCGCGCTCACTCCGACGATGCCTGTCAATTTGATTTCCATTTGAATGGTGCCGTCCAGGTAGAGGTACCAATAAAAGCCGTAGTCATAGTTACCAACGGTGAAGATTGAACTGATAACCAATCTACGGGAACGCCGTACTTCACTGACCTTTGTCAACAAGTCATAGTGTTTCCACTGAATACCATAGTCCTCCTCATGCATACAGATGGCATTCTCCACCGTTTTGGCCTTTCCATCCCAGGTCACCTGGTGAATATCAAAATAGTGAATTTCCCCAAGGCAATCACATCCCAGTTTAAGGCTGTTAACCAGCGTGCCCATGTTGTACTCGCTGGCATCCAGAACGTGCTTCCAGCTATGCATATTGTCTGCGTCGCCATAAGGGACAATCATTTCTGACAAGGCCGCACGATATAAAACAGGCCTGCCCTTAAGACTCATCTGGTGCAGTACCAGACCATGAACAGGGTGAATCGAGACTCTTAAGTCATATCCCTGCCACTTCACACGATAGCCTTCAGTTGTAAAGCTTGCGCCTTCGGGCTGCGTGATATCGAGCTGCTTCAGGTCAGTCCTGGTTTTCTCCTGATGGGCTGAATCAAATCGACCAGAGGAAGGCGGTATCGGGATCACACCGCTATCTTCTACGTGGACCACTTTCCCTGCGGTCAGGTCCAGGTGGGCGATCAAGCCGTGTATCGGTCGAGCATAACCATTGTCGGTTGCATCTTCTTTTAGGAAAGCGATACAGCGAATCGCCCTGTGGCCATCAGGGATGTCTGGATGGGCGTACCCCCCAGCAGGCCAGGGATCTACTTGAATCAATTCCAAATCAGCCTTGGTGGCAGTGGCGATGCCCCTTGCGGCAACCCTGTCCAACCACTCCTGGTTGCTTTTGGTCAGCTGTATCGCCAGACCCAGATCAACAATACCATAAGCAGCCTGCGCGCCCAGAGCCAGTCGATCAACCGATTTAAGCGCACCCTCGGTCAGGTCAATTGTTGCTTCAAAGCCACCATCAGGTTGGGAGTCAACACCCATGAGCTTCACGCTACGCGGACATTGCTCATGTTTTTTAAGCAAGTGCTTGGCTGGCTCCAATCGCTCAATGGAACAGAAGAAAGCCTGCGGGTCGGAATGGCCCGCCCTGAAATGCAAGACGGCCGCTTCAATTTCAGCCGCTGATAAAGGGTCTAGAGGGTGATGCATATGATCGCGCCTTTAAATATATACAACGGGGGGCCTGCGTGTGCCTTTATAGGCCGAGCTCTTTCGCAAAAGCATCGCGCATCACAAACTTCTGCATCTTGCCGGTGACTGTCATCGGAAATTCGTGCACTATTTTGATGTACTTAGGTATTTTGAAATGGGTAATCTGGCCGCTACAGAACTGCCGAACCTCATCCTCAGACACGTTTGCGCCTTCTTTTAACTGAACCCAGGCGGCGACCTGTTCACCGTACTTTACATCCGGTACGCCAAACACCTGGATTTCTTGAATATCGGGGTGGGTGTAAAGAAACTCCTCGATCTCTCTTGGATAAACATTTTCACCACCACGGATAATCATATCCTTGATTCGACCTGTGATTTTTACAAAACCATCGGCGTCCATTTCGCCCAGGTCACCTGAGTGCAGCCAGCCCTCAGCATCAATCGTATCCGCAGTTCTTTCCGGATCGTTCCAGTAACCCTGCATCACGCCATAGCCGCGCGAGCACACCTCGCCGGTTTCGCCGAAGGCGGCAATAGCACCATCTTCTGTAACGATTTTCATTTCCCAGTTGGTATGTGGTCTACCCACTGTGGTGACCCGGCGCTCAAATGAATCTTCTATCGCCGTCATTGAATTCAACGGGCTGCATTCCGTTTGACCATAGCCGATGACAATTTCCGTCAGCTCCATGTCACTAATCAGGCGCTTCATCAGCTCAATGGGGCAGGTTGACCCAGCAATGATGCCGGTTCGAAGTGTACTCACATCGAAGCTAGTAAATGTGGGGAGATCCAATTCAGCAATAAACATCGTCGGCACACCATGCAGTGCTGTGCATTTTTCGTCCTGTACGGCCTGCAATACTAATTCCGGATCAAAGACCTCGCAGGGCAATACCATGGTGGCGCCATGCGCAACGCCCACAAGTGTACCCAGGACCATACCGAAACAGTGATACATTGGCACAGGAATACATAGAATATCCGCGGGCGAAAAATGCATGCTCTTACCCGCGTGGTAGGCATTGTTCAGAATATTGGTGTGGGTCAGCGTAGCCCCTTTGGGCGTACCCGTTGTGCCGCTGGTGAACTGAATATTGATGGCATCACCCGCCTGTAATGTCGTCGCGAGTTCATTCAAGCTAGAAGCCTCGTCTTTGCCTCCCATCTTGCTCACAGCCTCAAAATTAAACATGCCGTCCGAGGTTTCGTCACCCATCCGGATGACTATTTCAAGTTGCGGTAGCTTTTCGGACTTCAGTCTTCCAGGTTCACAATGGGCTAACTCGGGGGCAAGTTCTTCCAGCATTTTGAGGTAGTAGCTGGTCTTGAAACTCTCTGCCGCGACAATGGCCTTGCAGCCTACCTTATTGAGCGAATACTCCAGTTCGTACAAACGATAAGCCGGATTAATACAGACCATTATCGCGCCAATCTTTGCCGTGGCGAATTGCGTCACGACCCACTCGTATCGGTTGGGCGACCAAATGCCAACCCTATCGCCCGGCGCAATGCCGAGCGCCAACATTCCCGTGGCAAATCGATCGACTTCCGCAACGAATTCAGCATAGCTCCAGCGGATGTTTTGATGCGGGACAATCAGCGCGGGGTGACTCGGATCGTTTAATGCCACACTGTCAAGGTGCTGTCCTATGGTTGACGTCAGCTGCTCACCGGACGCCCCAGAATATTTCGCTTCACTCATTTCTTGTGTACCCCACCCTTAATTATCAAGCCAATTCATTAGGTCATGATCTTACCGTAAGCTAAACGAACAATACTGCCCCCCGTTTGCTAAAACTATTTTTATACAAAAAATAGTGCCTACTAAGGGGCGACATCGAAATGAAATCCGAACACCGAGGATGCTAGCAGCACGACGACGCTGGCTCAAGCTGAGGCGTTTCTGAATTGGAGGTACTTTGCTAGCCTTTATCCACTTCAGCTGGCCCTCTTTTGAGCACTTCCCAACCAATCGCTACCTGTCCCAACTCCGCGGCAACGTATGCTGAGTTGCCAGTGATGGTAACGCTAAAGTTCATGGTTCGTTGCACTAGGACAGCCAGGGCCTGAACTTCGGCCCACTGAAATCTGTATACCCATAAGTCCAGGTTCATCAATTTCTTTTCCAGTTGGCCCCACCAAACATCCGATTTTGTATTTAGACTGTAGATCTTGACGTTCTTCGATGCACGAACCGATTTCTTGATTCGATCAAATGAAGGTTCACCGATCTCTACCCAAAGGCAAAGCTGACCGTCCAGAGTGTGTTGCCAGAGATCAGGCTCATCGGTAGCGCTGACACCCCTGGTAAACTCCAGTTGTTCATGTGCGTCGATGCAGTAAGCCAGGACCCGAGCCATCATTCGTTCAACAGATTCAGAGGGGTGTTGTGCCACAGTCAAATTGAGGGTCTGGTATTTACTGCGATCCAGATCGGACAGGTCAATGGTCATTTTATAGATCGTTGGTTTTAGTGCCATGGATGCTGTTGACCTCGGCTAATGTTCAAACAAGTTTGTCAGACGTTTCTTAATGTGACTCAACAACTCTAGTTCTCACAACTATGGTTTTCATCGCAGACCCGGATGGTGGATTCAGTGACAAGGCTAACATCTTTCTTAGAGGGGTTAGTCAGGCCGCATAAGTTCCTGTCGATAGATAATAGAAACCACTGCCGGGATTGTATCTAATCTTGGCCATCGTTGATGTGCCAGGTCATTCACTAAAGGCCGACTCGCCGGACGTGGAGTCATCGACAGTGACAAGAGGGAATAAAGGCAGTCCCCATGACTACTTTTTTATTATCGAGTATTATTTTGTGCGACTGATCCAGTCGTGTATCTGCTTTGCCTGCAGGGTCAGCTAAGCGTTCAACATCCCCGATCTGCGGTAATGATCTTGACGCAATATTTAAGGCTAGGCCTGGAAGTAAAGCTAAGCGCTAAGGACGAATAAATGGCTAAAGATGATAAGCACCTGGGAATGGACCGTGATATCACTCGGCGTGATTTTTTAGAGGGCTCGCTTGTATTCGCCGGCGGAGTAGCACTTTCGCCGGGCACCATAGCGTCCAGTGACAGAAAAACTGGGATGTTCAGCCACCCATCCTTGAACCCTGCAACCCGGCAAAAGCTGAGAGGTAGTCATGCCGGATCGTTTGAAATAGCACATCAACTCGCCTGGACAGGTAAAAAGGATTGGGGCCCTGTGGTTGAGCAAGACCCTGACATCTACGATCTGATCATTGTCGGTGCCGGCCTCAGCGGACTATCCGCCGCTTTTTTCTACCAGCAAAACCATCCCGGTGCCCGGATTTTGATGCTTGATAACCACGATGATTTTGGAGGGCATGCCAAGCGCAATGAATTTAATTTTCAGGACAGAACTATTCTGGGTTATGGCGGAAGCCAGTCCTTGGAGGCACCAGGTGCATACAGTGAAACGACGCAGAGCTTGCTAAACGCGCTTAACGTCGACCTGCAAAAGCTAAAATCCAGTTACGACGAAACATTTTATAAGCGACACGGGCTGGCGTCGTCAGTCTATTTCGACAAAGCCCACTATGGAACTGACAAGCTTGTCAGGTCACAATTTTTCGACGCATCGCTTTTTCTACCACTAGCGGAATCAAAGGTTTCCGCGCTAGAGGCGGTTTCACAGATGCCCATTTCCGAGGCGGCAAGGCGTCAACTTTCCCGCCTTATTAAATCGGATGGGGATGTCTTGCCTGAGCATTCAATACTGTCTGAACCTGATCTGCTCGCGCGTATCACGTATGCCGAGTTCATTTCTCGCTACCATCAAATCACCGAGCCTGAAGTAATCACGTTGTTACAAGATCTCACGAACTCCTACTTCGGTCAGGGTACGGATATGGCACCTGCACTTGATTGCCTGGCGTTTGGTTTGCCTGGGCTTAACGGCACAAGCCTCGGAACTTTCAGTGGATTAATCAGCAGGCTTATATCCTGGAGTGCAGAACCCTATTTTTACCATTTCCCCGATGGTAACGCGTCCGTTGCGAGGCTTCTGGTCAGAAGGCTTATTCCCGAAACCGCTACTGGGAACTCAATGGAGGATGTCGTCACGGCACAGTTCGACTATCGCCAGTTGGACAACGACGCCAGCGAAGTTCGACTGAGACTCAACAGCACGGTGGTAAACGTTGAACACGACGGTTCGCCCGCTCACAGCAGTCAGGTTGGGGTGACCTATGTAAAAGAAGGCCAAGCAAAGCGAGTGCGCGGCAGGCAAGTTATTCTGGCCTGTTACAACATGGCTATCCCGCATATTTGCCCAACGATTCCTGAGCAGCAGAAGCGAGCTCTCGCGCAACTGGTCAAAATGCCGCTGGTTTATAACAATGTCCTACTGCGCAACTGGCGACCATTTTCAGAGCTGGGCATCGGCATTGCCTACAGCCCCCAAAAGTGGAACCGACTTACTATGCTCGATTTCCCGGTTTCAATGAACGGTTATTCTTTTGCAACAACACCGGACGACCCAATCATGTTGCACATGAGCAGGGCGGTTGCGGGCAATGGTGCAACACCCGAAGAACAGTCGCGCAACGGCAGATATGAACTGCTGGAGAGAAACTTCACAGCGTTTGAAAAAGATATTCGTGAACACCTGAGTGGCATGCTGTCTGAAACAGACTTTGATCCAGGCAGAGACATCGCGGGCATTACTGTTAACCGCTGGCCGCATGGCTATGCATGGACACCTAACCCGATATTTAACGCTGAGTTCGAGCCTGGAGACGCACCGAATGAGATCGGCCGACAGCCATTCGGCAGAATCCATATCGCAAACTCGGATGCCGGTGCGAGAGCCTATCTGGATTGTGCTATCGATGAAGCGTATCGCGCAGTGAGCGAAATTAAGACGTAACGACCGTGCACGAAGTGGGTTCGCCACTGCTTATCCGGGGCGACGGTACAGACCTCGCTTGAGCTGCCTTTATTATGTCAATCGACTAGCCACCGTTCGGACCAGTCTTCCTTGTTTGGGAAAGTTGCCGGAC
>JABGVY010000067.1 GCA_018645845.1 Gammaproteobacteria bacterium
CCCTGGCTGAAGTTCCCAGGGTTTACCGCCCTCGTTTAACGCCAGTAAATGTCCACCGTGATAAACCGTGCTGGTGTTAGCCGGATTGGCAGGCATTTTCAGGAAGTTCGACAGGAAACCGCCGGGTACCTGAGTACCAAACCCGCGGTACAGCACTTTTTGTGCAGCTGTCTCTTCAATGTATTTGGGTGTTCGCACATAACGATTACGGAAATGCGCCTTGCCTTCGTTAAAGGTGAACTGGCACAGCATGCCATCACCATCGAACCAGTGGCCGTACTTTGAATCACCAATACGCTGCCTGCCAGGGCCATTCCTGTAAAAAGTAGCTCTAATATCAGCGGGTAGTTCGCCTTCAACATCTTCAAGGTCGTAGTCATACTCTACGTCCAGGTTTTCCAATCCGCCGTGGCAACTTGGGATTTCATTGGTGCCTAACGCTTGTACACTCATTGGCTCATCTCTCTAATTTGTCATTTGTCTGCAATCGCTCAATGCAGTCTTCGCTTATGCGCCACTAGCGTTCCAATGAACCATGTCGACATACCCGATATCCGTTGGAAGGATAACCGAAAATTCACTGCAGTGCTGGCTCTGGCGGCTTACCATCTATAATTGAAACGCGCTCACCGTATCTAGCGAACCCCGCATAATCCCTGATCGCCTGGTGCTGAACACAACGGTTATCCCACATAACCAGTGTGTTCTGGGTCCACTTCACCCGACACTGAAGTCGAGCGTTTGTGGCGACGAAGTCATACAGGCCCGATAGCAACATATCACTCTCCCAGCGAGGGATGCCCTCAATATGAGAGGTGAAACTACCGTTCACGAAGAGCAGCGATCTGCCGGTTTCCGGATGCCTGGCAATAATCGGATGACTCGCCTGCGGATATTGCTGGCCGACAGCCAGCTTTATCCCGTAATTTCGAAGGTCAATTTCACCATCGTGAAACGCAGTTTTACCCAATAAAAGAGCCTTCAGGTCCTTCGAGAGTTCATTATATGCCTCGTACATGTTGGCAAACATGGTATCGCCACCACCATTGTCCGGGACCTTCGTCACATACAGCAACGAGGCCATTGGCGGTATCGCCTCGCAGCTGACATCTGAGTGCCAGGCCTCGCCGTTACTTTGTTTAGCATCAGCCGGGGTATCGATAACAAAAATTTCGGGATCACTACCTTTATTCAACCCACTCCGGTGGGATGGGTGTACATGCATTTCGGCGAAATAACGAGCGAACTGCTTGTGGTCTTCACGGGAAAGCACCTGGTCTCTGAATACCAGCACAAGATGCCGCGTGAAGAGTTCCCGAAGGCTCGCGATTGTATCTCTGTCCAGGGGCTGCGATATGTCGAGCCCGGTGATTTCGGCGCCAATACCTGGGGTAATGGCTGAAACTTCAATAATCATAGGCAACTAGCGCAAACAATGGGGGCTGAATTAAAGCACAAATAAAAGCATCAACTGTAAACAGGCTTCAAAAAGTGATATTAATGCCCTACTTTTAAGCTTGCTAGGAATCCGCTATGTCAGAAGCCGCCGCCCTCACACCCGAAATCAAAATGGACTTCGGCTATCCACCGGTGTTCGCAACGCCAGCCGAAGAACGCAAGGAGCGAAAACGCAAACTAACGGCCGCGCTACGAGTGTTTGGCAAGTTCGGGTTTGATGAAGGTGTGGCTGGACATTTCACCGTCCGGGATCCGGAACGAACCGATCATTTCTGGGTTAATCCGTTTGGTCGCTCGTTCAAACAGATGCGGGTCTCTGACCTGATCCTTGTCAATCACAGCGGCGATATAGTTGAAGGTAGCGGGCTATTGAACCAGGCAGCTTTCGCTATTCACTCCCAGATTCACAAGAACCTGCCCCATGTCACTGCGGCAGCGCACACCCATTCCATGTATGGAAAGACATGGGCATCTTTGGGGCGATTGCTTGACCCACTAACCCAGGACTCCTGCGCTTTCTATGAGGATCATGTGCTTTTCAATGATTTTACAGGAGTGGTTCTAGACACATCAGAAGGCGAGAGAATCTCCCAGGCCCTCGGCACAAAGAAGGCCGCTATCCTCCAAAATCACGGCCTGTTGACGGTAGGCCAAACAGTTGATGAGGTTGCCTGGTGGTATATCACTATGGAACGAACCTGCCAGGCACA
>JABGVY010000004.1 GCA_018645845.1 Gammaproteobacteria bacterium
AAACTCGGTGGGTGGCTGGGGTGATGTGTCCGGTAGAGCGACTATTGTTTGCGCGGATGACTTTACGTCTCGTGGGGGGCACGCCGATGGTGCCATAGGAGCGAAGTCTGGGTATTTGGACAGGTTGTCCATGGAAATGCGAATTCCTTCTGTGAGGATGCTCGATGGTTCATCTGGTGGCGGCAGTGTCGCGGCGATGGTGCCGCAACAAAAGAAAGCTGGCGATAGTAACGCTGAGGAAAGTACTGGTGCCATCAAAGCTGGTAGACCAAGAGTATCCGGCGGGGGCGGGTCTTTTCTTCCGGGCCACCTTGGTAGCAGTATGTACGCAGAACAACTTGCGACCGTTCCCGTAGTCAATATGTTGTTAGGTAGCGTGGTCGGGATTGGTGCCGCCAAAGCGGTGTTAGGACATTTTTCAGTGATGGTGAGGGACATTTCTCAACTATTTGTTGCCGGGCCGCCGGTGGTCTCTCATGCAATGGGTTATGACATAACAAAAGAGGACCTGGGCGGCTGGCATATCCATTGCACAAATGGAGCTGTAGACAATCTTGCTGAAAGTGAAGAAGAAGCGATGGATATGACACGGCGGTTTCTGTCCTATTTGCCCAATAGCGTCTTCGAAATACCGCCGATTGGCAGCCCTATGGATGCTGTAGATAGGAGAGAAGAAGAACTCTTTAACCTGATTCCCAGAAAGCGAACGATGACCTTTGATATACGCCGCGCTATAGAGTTAATCGCCGACAAGGGGTCTTTTTTCGAAATCGGATCGTTATGGGGCACGGATCAAGTGACCGGGTTTGTCAGAATGAATGGCCATCCTGTTGGCGTCATTGCCTCAGATAGTCGGCACGTCAACGGCGGAGCACTTACAGCTCAGGGTTGCAAGAAATTGATTCGGCAACTGGATCTGTGTGATTTGTTTAATATTCCAGTGTTAAACCTCGTTGACAACCCAGGGTTTGCCGTCGGTCTTGAACATGAATTAGCCGCGACTATCAGAAAAGGTGGCGAATGGATGGTGGCTTTTTCTCAACTATCGGTGCCGGTATACACCGTTTTAATGCGTCGTAGTTTTGGCGTCGCCGGTAATAACTATGCGACGCCGCGTTCCCGTCCATCCATGAGGGTTTCGTGGCCCGCAGCTGACGTTGGAGGTATTCCTCCGGAGGGAGGAATAGAGGCAGCTTACAAAAGGCAGCTTGCTGAAGCCGAGGACCCCGCGGCATTACGAGCAGAGCTGGAAGAACGGATCGAGAGCGCCAGAGGTCCCGTTGGGCCGTTGAACAAATTTCAAATAGAAGAAGTGATCGACCCAAGAGATACAAGAAGAATGATCTGTGATTGGGTCACGCTGGCTTACAAGGTGATTTCGCAACCTGATCAACTCGTGAAGCGTAATCTGCAATTCAGACCTTAGTTAAGCGCATTGATTGGTGCTGGATAGGTATGCTTTCAAAGCTGGCTATCAATACCTGCTGCGGATGCCCATCCCAGAGAGTGCGCATAATGTATATTATGTTAAATAATGTATCTGGACCCTATAGCAAGGTTTATAAGACAACCGCCTACCCCTGGCCACTTTCACGTTGAAGCGGCCACAAAGGACGCGTTCATCGGATTTGGACTGGCGGGAGCCGCAGCGAACGAAGCTACAAACATTCGCGTCAACGTTATCTACCCTGGTGTTACAGATACTCAAATTGTACCGAATGAATAAGTCCCAGAGCTCTGAATGATTCTCTGAACGTCACCGTCAGCATCGACCAGCAGTTAGGTGCACTCGCCAACTTGATGACAAGACACTAACCATACCTTTTTCCTGACCCGCTGCGGATCGCCCTATATAATGCCCGCTCGAGTCACAGGTTAACGCAAAGGATATGACTAACACGTTCGATATGCAGACAATCTTTCGTGAGGATATTCCCCTCATCGACGTCCGAGCGCCTGTGGAGTTCGATGCCGGAGCCTTCTCGCAAGCCTGCAACTTACCAATTCTTGATGATGTGCAGCGTGAACAGGTCGGTATCTGTTATTCAGCATCTGGCCCCGAGTCTGCAACCAGTCTGGGCCACGATCTGGTATCCGGTGAAGACAGGGATCGCAAGGTAGCCTCATGGGTGGCGTTTCTACTGGAGCACCCAGACGCCCTACTGTATTGTTTTCGAGGCGGTCAGCGGTCCAGCATCGCGTGTGAGTGGTTGCAGGCGGAAGGTTTTGACGTACCTAAAATAGAAGGCGGATACAAAGCGCTGCGTCGATGCCTGTTGTCCACCATCGAAAACCTGCCGCCCCTGATCATTGTTGCGGGTAAAACAGGTTCAGGAAAAACAGAGTTTCTTCAACAATTTCACCAGGCAGTAGATCTAGAGGGTCTCGCCAACCATCGCGGCAGTGCCTTTGGCCGACATATCTCTGCGCAGCCTACCCAGTTAAATTTTGAGAATGAACTCGCGATTCAATTCCTGAAACTTGCTCAACAACCGTCTGTCTTTGTCGAGGACGAAGGGAGGATGATTGGCAAGGTTCATCTGCCGCCGCCACTGCAAGAGAAAATGAAAAGCGCGCCAATTGCGCTTCTCGAAGATTCTATAGCGACGCGCGCCGAGCGAATTTATCAGGAGTACATCGAATTCCAATGGCTTGAATATGAAGCTCATTTTGCTGGTCGGGCCGCAGAGGAATTCAGCCGTTACCTGATTGAAGCGGTTGATGCGATTCGAAAACGACTTGGGAACACGGCACATAGCGAAGTCAGGGGCAGCGTGCTTGCGGCACTTAAGCATCAGGAACAGTCCGGGTCTCTGGAAGGTCACCGCGAATGGATTACCCTGCTCCTCGCCGATTACTACGACCCAATGTACAATTATCAACTCGAAAAAAAATCGAACCGTGTCAAAGTCATCGGATCGAGGGACGTAGTCACCGACTGGCTATTAAAGCACGCAGAGAGCTTCTCATGACCAAGGACAACCCTACAACGCGTGGCCAACTGCTGCGTCAATTATTGGTATTCCAGTTTAAGTTGGCGATGGACGGTATCAGGGACGTGTTGCTAAGCCCTATTTCCATAGTCGCTGCATTGGCGGGGATCCTCACAAACAATCCCGACCCATCCCGATACTTCAACCAGTTGCTTGAACTGGGCCACCAGTCTGACCGATGGATAAATTTGTTTAATACCCACAATCAAGATGGCGAGTCCGCTACCGCAGATGACTTTGTCCGTGAAGCCGAATCTATTGTGCGCAGCGAGCTAGAAAAAGGCGGGGTTATGCCGCGGGTGAAGCGCCCGACGGAGAAACCGGAAATCCAGTCGCCTGAGAAAGGAGATTAGGGGTCTCGATTCCTAGGAAAGTGAAATACCCGCGTAGTCACTTTCTGCCACGTTACGTAATCGCTCCCTGTATTTTTGCGCACCCCCCAGGTAGATCTGGTAACGAAGCTTGTCATGACCTTCAACATTAGAGTTGTACCCCGTAAACCAGGATTTTGTTTTGGTTAGCAGCATCATGTCGTAGCCCGACTTGACGTGTTCGAGCCAATCGGCTTCTGCGCCCTCCTCTGGCTCAAACCGTTCATATCCATGTTCTCGGAGATAACATATAAATGCAGTTGCCCAATCGACCGCATCTTCGATAGCCCGGGGAAAGTTCGATGAGACTGAAGCTCCCTGCGGCCCTGCCAATGTCATCATGTTAGGGAAGCCGTGAGACTGGAGTCCCAGAAAGGTGGTCGGCCCCTCCTTCCATTTTTCACGAAGCTTGTTCCCGCGCGCCCCCTCAATATTGATTTTATCGAATGCTCCTGTAATCGCATCAAATCCAGTCGCATAAACGATCAGGTCAAATTCATGGTCCTCGCTGGTTGTCCGTACACCATTCTCAGTAATACACTCTATGGGAGTTTCATTCAGGTCAACCAACCTGACATTGTCACGGTTATAAGCCTCGTAATAATTCGTTTCAAGAGGTACACGCCGTGTTCCGAATCCATGGTCCCTGGGGATGAGTTTCTCAGCGAGTTCGGGATCGTGAACCCTGGACCGAATCTTGTCCGCGATAAAGGCTGAGTACTGGGCATTTGCGCCCTCCTCTAATAATACGTTTCGATAATTACCTAACCAGACGCCAAACCCGGGCGAGTGATAGAGTTTTTCCCAAAACTCCCTGCGTTCTTCTTCCGATACTTCCTCGAC
>JABGVY010000003.1 GCA_018645845.1 Gammaproteobacteria bacterium
ACGACGTTCTTTTCCTGCTTTAACTTTTCAATACTGACCGTACTGAGATAGCACCAGGGTCATATATAATCTGAGTATATTTCGATCAGGATTGGATCGGTATTGTTGGTAGCTCCTGCCATTTTAATTCTCCAATCTTGATCAGTCAGTCTTGTAGTGAACGGAAGAAAGATACAGGTTCCATACGCATATTCCTACCCGGCTTGCAGTATCTCAAAGTGTTTTTTTTTGTATAATTCCCCAGAACTATATAGTGACCGGTTGGTCCAAGAGTATTGAACGTAAAGTTACAGGAAAATCCAAAATGTCTACCCGCACCTTTATCTTTTTTTTGCTGCTATTACCGGCACATTCGACCTTTGCTGGCGAAGTTCCTACAGAACTGTTTGGCGTCACTCTGGGAATGACAACGACGAGAACGCAGGACAATCCGGCGGGTGAGATGCCGGTCAAACGATTAACGGGTCTTGTTCCGTGGAGTCGCGGAGCGCGTTATTACTATGAGCCCGAACAAATAACCGAAGGTTTTCCATATATCGAGTACAGGGCAGGGGAAGAGGAGGTCTATAATACTAATTATTCTGCGCTTGTTCTCCCTGTGATTCCTGCTGAAGTCAATACGATTAAAGAGTGGCAAGAGCATGCGGCTCAACATGGTGAGCAGTTTACCGTATTGACGGTCGAGTACACCTCCCAGGAGTACGCTTCAACGCATGAGGCTTATCTGGCGGCGTCAGCATTATGTCAGGAAAAGAGTGCCGAACTTGCACTTGAACCTTCGCGGGAAAAAGATAACGAGGATTCCGGGTCGGGTAGGTTCTCTCGTTCCTGTTTCTTCGTCACCGATAACCGTGAGCTGGAAATCAACCAGAATGGGCCCAAGTTTGTTTACAGGCTGATATTCTCTTACGAGTACATTAGTTTGGCCGAAACAGAGGTTAAAGAGAAAATCAACGCAATGCAGCTGAACGCGAAGAATGCTGAGACTGATCAGAAGGTCGGGTCAGATTAACTCAGGGACCTGCTCTAGGGCCCGCCTGCTGCATCTCTACCCGCTAGAAAGCCAAACACCATACCCGGTGCCAACGTACCGCCGGCCCCGCCGTAGGTCATGCCCATCGGCGAGGCCATGACATTACCTGCTGCATAAAGACCCGGAATAACATCGCCGTCGACATTGAGCACGGCCCCATTTATATTCGTTTTCGGGCCGCCCTTGGTACCCAGTGCGCCGCTTTTAACTTCGATCGCATAAAATGGACCTTTCTCGATCGGGCCGAGTGTCGCTTGCGGGGTTCCTTTAACTGTGGGATCACCCCACCAGGTATCATGAGCACTCTCGCCGCGATGAAAGTCCTCATCCCGATAGTTACTCACGCTTGTGTTCCATCTGGATACGGTATGGTGCAGTCCTTGACTATCCGCGCCGATCTTATCAGCCAGTTCTTCGAGCGACAGCGCCTTCGTAATCCAGTTAGGGGCAGGGTTTCCAGGCGCTGTTTCAATGGTGCCGTATAAATCCAGATGTTCCTGATCAAAAATATACCAGCAGGGTAAATTTGAGTATTCGAACCTTGCAACGTCCTGTTCATGAAATGCGGCGCCAAATGCATTGTAGTTCGCCGCTTCATTTGTAAAGCGCTGACCTTTCTTGTTAATCATAATTGAACGAGGGCGCGCGCGTTCAGCGGCAAAAAGGTAGGTTGGGTTCAGTCCATCGCCCCGGTCCCCGGGGGCCTCTACCGCAGGCATCCACCATGCCTCTCGCATGTTACCCAGGGCGGCGCCGATGCGCATACACATCACCAGGCCATCTCCTTCGTTAGTCGGTACTGATACGGGACTTGTCATGGGTCCGCGCAGGAAATCCCGGACCAATTCTTTGTTCCACTCGAATCCGCCTGTACCCAGAATTACTCCGCCGCGGGCATGTACAGTAAGTTCCTCTTCGTCTTTTCTAATAACAACACCCGTAGCCCGCCCGTTTTCTGTAATCAGTTCGATTGCGCGCGCACTGGTTGTAATTTCTATGTTCGCTTCAAGACAGGCCCTGTAAAGATGACCAATGAGCGCTTGGCCACAACCCCGCTCATCATTTTCAGCGCGCCGAGCATGTTCTGCGGCTGAAACCTTGATTGGGATTGCGCTACCAAGATGAGATTCTTCCATCGTGATCGGCGCTGTCCCATAGTTGTAACCTACCGTCACGCGATCTTTGTTGTCGCCCAGGTCGTTAAATGAAATCAAGGGGCATTCCAACGAGCGACCGCCGGTTGGTTTACCCCCGGGATGCTCTGGGTGGTAATCAGGAAAATCCGCCACCAGCTGAAATTTGACCGAGGTGTTTTCTTCCAGCCAGCTCACCATTTCTGGTCCATGGTCCACGAATGACTCGGCAAGTTCGGGACGGATTAAATCATGTGACAGTGACTGCAAATAGGCCAGCGCTTCTTCTCTGCTATCTTTGATTCCAGCAGCAATCATGTGTGGATTATTAGGAACCCAGATCATGCCACCGGACCAGGCGCTGGTGCCACCAATCTTGTTGGCTTTTTCGAATACCATTACATCGGAACCGTGGCCATTGGCGGCCAAGGCAGCGGTTAAGGCCGAGGCACCGCTGCCAAGGACTATTACATCCGTTTCCATTAGATCCCTCTCGGATAATTTTTCTCAATATACGCTTTTGTTAATTCAGCGGCCAAGTGTTAACGCCTCTTCCTTCGAATCTCAAGTTCGTTGACTTGATGCCTCTTTGTTCAATCCCAACCTCCACTCAGTTTGATTGCAGGGTCGATGGGATTGCGCAGAAAGGCAGTTCCAGAGTGCAAAACCGGCTATGGTCAATTGTTAGTCCGGGTTGCTGGGAGCGGTTGATCTCATAACTCAAAGCAGACAAAGTGGGCGAATACGCCAAATAAACGTGGTCACTCGGGCTCCTTTCGCCCATTGGTCGGCGCTGATCGTGTTAACGTTACTGAATCTAATGGATCATAAAGTAAATGCAATCAACAGTAGAATTGAAACTTGGACCCGTTCTGATACGAGTTAATTGGTTCGTCGTCGCCGGTATCGTACTGATTGCTGCGGGCCTCGCCCGACTTGGCATCTGGCAACTCGACAGGGCCTCTGAAAAGATGGCGCTTCGGGCAGCAATGCAACAAGAGCAGCAAAAAGAAGCCATCAATATCGAGGAGATTATCCTCACCCGGGACGGCACTATCCCTAATCTGCACGTCACACTGGCAGGAGAATACATCAACGAAAAGAGTTTTCTTTTGGTGCCACAATCTTATAACGGGGAGCTGGGGTTTGGGGTCATCACGCCGTTCCGGTTGCAAAACAGCAATCGAATTGTGCTTGTAGATCGTGGTTGGATAACGGTTGCAGCGGGGGTGCAACTGGATTTTGGGCTCGTTGTTGGGCCTCGCCAACTCACGGGTCAAATTCATCTGCGATCCAGCTCACCTGGATCAGATGAACGACCTGATGCCAGTTCCTGGCCGGTGCAGATTCGTCGCCTGGATGTAGATGCGCTATCCGAAATTCTCGGCGAAGATCTATTCCCTTACCCGGTGCGCTTGAATGAGGATCAGCCTGGTGTCTTGATCAGGCACTGGACAGCCGTCACCGCAAACAGCAGCGCCAATATTTCCTATGCGATTCAATGGTTCGTCTTAGCAGCCGCTATTGTCATTGTCAGCCTGCTCACAAGCTCAAACATCGTATCTGTTCTTCGGGAAAAGAAGATCGACCCATAGATTCGTTATCCGTTGCTCAATCAGGTTCGCGAGAAATTCAGAGAGACGCTGCTAAACATGCCACCGCTGCCATACCACTACAAAGTAGTCATTTCCTACAAGGGCAGCAATTATTTTGGCTGGCAAGACCTGGGTGATAGTGGCAAAAAACCTACTGTCCAGTTTTTAATAGCACAAGTTTTGCGAAGGATCTGCAAGTTTGCTGATTGTAAAGTTTCTGCTGCCAGTCGCACTGACGCAGGCGTTCACGCCCTGGGGCAGGTCGCAAAGCTTTCCATAAGTGTGGACATCCCGGCTGGAAAACTTCAGCTAGGCATGAATTCTCTCCTACCAGATGACATCCGAATTGAAGAATGCGTTCACTGTTTACCTGAATTCAGTGCTAACCGGGACAGTGTCAGTAAGGTCTACCGTTACTATTTTTCCTTGGATGAAGTTAGTGGGCCACTGCTCAACGATATAGTTGCCCACGTTAACTTGAGCAATGGCCCCCGAAGCGACAAGACATTAATGCTTGAGACGATGCGCCAGGCGTGTGGTCTGTTTGTTGGTGAACATGACTTCTATAGTTTTGCAGTGAACAACAAGCAGGTTAAGTCTACCGTCCGCAAAATTTTGCGACTTGAACTCCGGCAGACGAACTTTTCAGACATCACCAACAACACCCATTACTTTGAAATAGAAGGCGATGGTTTTCTCAGGCAAATGGTTCGATATATTGTCGGTGCGTTGTTTGCATTGGCGAGAGGTGATGTAGATGTCGCAGAGATTGATGCAGCACTGCGCCAGCACAATGAAAACAAGCTCAGTGCGAAGGCGAAGGCACGAGGGCTGCACTTGGTACAGATTAACTACGATTAAGCAAAGTGTTTTGCCCTTAATTTCAGCGGCCTTCGCGACTAGTGGGTTGGACAGCTTAGTAAAAAGAGCGCGTCTCTGAGAGTAGCTTAATCACGCACAGTTGTAGCGCGGTTCTTGTGCTGACTATCCTGGGATCGAGGGTCCGCCAGGGTTGACCCATTGTTTAACTATTCTTAACTCGGCCTTGTTGAGGAAATACGGTAATTGGGCCTATGGACAGAGTATACATTTGACTACTTTTCGCTCCGAAGATAGGTTGCAGGTGTTTACTATTAGGAAATGCCAATGAATACGCCCGAACAGATGCTGGATGCAGCGACTCATGCGCTTGAAGATATCGACGTCAGTCTCCCGGAAAGGTTTCGGGACGATGATTGGCATGACTGGTTTGCCAGGCTGCGCAAGGAAGATCCCGTTCATTATTGTCGTGACAGTATTAATGGTGCCTATTGGTCTGTCACCAAACATGCGGACATTAAAGCAGTGGATACGAACCACGAAATTTTTTCGTCGGAGGCAGGTGGCGTCGCCATTGTCGACCCAAGGGAAGAAGACAAGAGAGTCGAGAATTTTATTGCCATGGACCCGCCGCGACATGATGAACAACGCAGGACAGTAACGCCTTCTGTCGCCCCTGCTAACCTTGCGACAATGGAACCGCTGATCAGGGAAAGAGTGATCGACATCCTTGACAACTTACCCGTGGGAGAAACCTTCAATTGGGTAGATAAAGTCTCCGTCGAGCTGACGGCCAGGATGCTCGCCACGTTGTTTGACTTTCCTTATGAAGACAGACGTAAGTTAGTTTATTGGTCTGATATCACCACCAATGTGCCACAAGTTACTGGCATAGAGATCGACATGGAGGAACGGCGAGCCGGGCTTCAAGAATGCGCGATAACCTTCTATCAGCTATGGCAAGAACGTGCTGCCGCAGAGCCGAAGTTCGACTTAATATCGATGCTCGCACATGGTGAATCGACTAAAGATTTGATATCTGACCCGATGAAACTTTTGGGAAACATTATTTTGCTTATTGTCGGTGGTAATGACACAACTCGAAACAGCATCAGTGGCGGTGTGATCGCGCTCAATCAGTATCCCGATGAATATCAAAAGTTGCGGGATGATGTCGCCCTGATTCCGAACATGGTGTCTGAAATGATACGTTGGCAAACTCCGGTTATTCATATGAGGCGCACCGCGTTAAAAGATTTTGATCTTAATGGGAAGGATATTAAGAAAGGCGACAAGGTCATCATGTGGTATCTGTCAGGTAATCGTGACGAAAGCATTTTTCCTGATGCGGACCGGCTGATCATTGACCGGGAAAACGCCCGACAACATGTTTCTTTCGGGTTCGGCGTTCATCGTTGTATGGGCAATCGTCTTGCCGAAATGCAACTACGGGTGCTGTGGGAGGAAATTCAAAACCGCTTCCGGAAAGTGGAAGTCGTTGGCGAGATTAAGCGGTTACCTAACAATTTCATTCGTGGTATATCGGATGTGCCCGTTTTGTTGCACCCTTATTAAGCAGAGTTTCGCGTCATTGCAAATGTGTTCGGTAGCAGGATGTGAGTTTCCATTCTATGGGAACCAGCAGAAGACATTGCAAGGCAAGGTGTTATTGGCACAGAGATAAAGTATGAACGAACAACCGAATAATCCATTACATGGGATAACGCTCGAGCAAGTTGTGACAAAGCTTGTTGAGCATTACGGCTGGGACGGCCTGTCTCAAAAAATCGATATTAACTGTTTCAAAACTGACCCTTCAATAAAGTCTTCGTTAAAGTTCTTGCGCCAAACACAATGGGCTAGAGTTAAAGTCGAGGCTTTGTATGTCGCGACGTTCGCTAAAGCGTCACCATGGCGCAAATAAAATTATCCTGTTGATACAGTACAGTGAATTAGGATTTGGTTACGCGGCTAACAAAGGAGTCGTAAAACCCAACCCGGTATAGCGTTGTTAGAGGCTCTTTTTTGGATCAAAAATTTCCCGGTTGTAGGGGTAAATCACGTTCAGTGCAAACATGATTGATCCGGCGAACTCTGTCATCTCGCCGCGTTTGGATGAGTCAATCAGTAGTTCTACCGTGGCAACTATTAGCAGGTAGCCAACGATGTGGTAGTTGCGCGGCATCGGGGCGGCGATTGCATTGAAAAAGGATCGTACCCTGTTGTTCTTTCGGTACAGTGGTGTCGCGACAGACAGGTAGATTAGAAGTGCGAGAGCAAGTCCGGTACCGAAGATCAATTTATTCAGTTTGACCTTCTCACCGTTAATCTCTACCACAAGATTGTGAATGCCGAGTTCGCCCTGGGCATTCCTGTCTTTAAGGTAATCAGGCGTTTCCAGCTCAAACAGGCGTTGTCCCCAGGAGATTTCTTCGCCGGCACCGAAAAGACAAAGCAGCGTTAATAGCATTGTCACGCTAAGGAACAACGGTGACCGGACACGCCTTAATGTTAAAAAGCGCTTGCCGCATACGAGCATGGTAGAAAACAATACGATGACGGTGCACCATTCAACGAAGCCATCTTCAATGACGAATTCGTAGCGAAAGGCTTCGTGGTTGAACTTCGCCAGGTAAATCGCAAAGAGCAGGAACGTTGAAATAGTAATAGCTGACATCACCTCTATGTGATGTTGTGTCACTTTGATGTTGGTCACTTGGCGGCGGTGTTTGATCACCAGATAAAAAGCGTATGCGGTAATGACGGGGTCTAATAGGTAGTCCCACAAATTGTCAGATTCCAAAATACCCAATGCGAAGGCAAGGAAACCCATCGCGAGCAGTACCGCTGATAACGTGAAGCCAAACCATAATGCACTGGCAAACAGTACGAAGGTTATTGGGCCTAAAATGATTGGATAGTATCCGAACGCGTACAGGTCAAAATAAGTCAGGCCGAGAGCTGTAGGGTAAAGAACTATAGAGGCCAGTACAATTGCGAGTGCCGGTGCCAGCAGTTGGGATTGGTCTGATTCGGATTTTCCAGCCTTGAAGGATTGGTAGGCAGTCAGGCCAAGGATAAGAAACCCTGTGATTGAAAGGTCGCCGGTCAAAATTCTTGTGTAATGGGATAGGCTGAATTCTGCCAGGGGTGCCAGGCATAGGAAAAACACAGATCCGAAAAAAATGCCCTGTGCAGCTCGTTTGGCAATGAAGCGCCTGACTATAACCGTGGCAGCCGAAGCAAATACCAGAGCAGATCCTGCATGCGGCAACCACTGTGCCAAAAAATCCGACATCAGTTTGCCCTCCTTAGTAAGACGTAACCTGCAACCAGGCAAATAAGAACCGGTGTTGCCGTAGCAATCAATGGTGGAAAACCAAACACAAGGCTGGCGGGGGATAGAAGGTCCTGAACAAATTTAAAAATAATACCGGTCACCAGCCCGCTGACAACTCTCATTCCCATGGTGGTTTCTCTGAGTGGGCCAAAGATAAATGAGATTGCTACGAATACAAGGCTTAGAGATGCAATGGGTTGCAAGGTTTTGGTCCACAAGCCTAGTTGAAAACTGTCGGTATTCAGGCCCTGCGATTCCATGTACCTAATCTTTCGGCGAAGCTCGACGATGGACATTTTGTCCGGTTCAACAAGAATTTCAGTGCTCAGTAATTCGGGCGTCAGTTCGGAATGCCATTTTAGTTGCGAGTAGTGTTCTGTCGTATTTTGGGCATTTAAGTCTGTGACGATGACATTCTCCATTCTCCAGTAGCCGTTATCATCGTTTTCCTCTGGTGGGACGTGGGAGGCTGACTCTGCCCATAGGGTTTTTTGTAGCTGTTGTGCCTCATCCAGAAAATACTGGCTGATGTTTCCCAGTACCCCCTCATGGCCGACCGTACTAAAGTGCATATAGCGGTTGCCTTCCCGATACCAGAATCCCCCCTGGGGGGTAATGTCGCCCTCCATTGCCTTTTCGCGAGAGGCACGTGCGGTTCGCTCAAAATCCGGAAGTATCAGTTCTCCGACCAGTAAACCGACGATGATAAACGCCAGCGCAGGTTTCATCGTCGCGACTGTGATTTGCCATGTCGAGATACCAGCAGACCTCATAATAATCAGCTCACTGTTGCTAGCAAGGATACCAAGGCCGGTTAAGCTTCCTATCAGCGCGGCGTACGGTACGGTCTCGTAAAACATTCTTGGAATACTGTAGGAGACATACTTGATGACAGCGATCAGGTCGTAGTCCTGCTCTATGTCGTTCATTTGGTCCAGAAAGGCAAAAATAATGAACAGGCTGATGAGCCCTGCAGAGGCCAGCAGTGTCATGGTGGCAACTGTCAGCCCAAGATAGTTGTCGAGCCGCCTCATCTTGATCTAATCTCGGTGGAGCTGATGTCGTGGCGGAACTGATCTTCAGTCACGGCTGAGCACATGTCCTCAAGCGTTTGCGACAATGAAACGTCCGTCAATGTATTAAAGCTATCACCAGTCTGTCGTCCAAACACAAGAAACCGGACGCCCCGTGCCGCCATCGTTGCCAGTGCTTGGTTACGAACGGTTTCAGAGCCATAGTACCTGGGCTCATCTATCCTGACTATCGTATCAAGGCCCACGATAAACGCAGTGTCTGGAAAGATAGCTGATTTCTCTGCAAAGGTTGGGGCGTTGCTGAAGACAAGCTCATATTCATCGGTACATCGTTCTGACATGGTCAGGAAGTCCAGTGGTGGTTTGTCGACGTTGCGGATGGATAGTTCCAGGGTCACATCCTGGCCCAGCATTTCTCTGGCGGAGTTGATCATGCCCCGATGACCGTCATGAATAGGGTTAAAAGCCCCCGGGAAAATACAGGGGTTAGTGGCCGTTGAGGTTGAATCTATGTCACCTGCAAGCAGATCCACCCAGGATTTTTCGGCGTCAATATGTCTGGTCCTGATATTCATGTCCGGTAGTTCAATCGAAACATCAACGGCGCAGGCCATCGCCGCTATGATCGCATTTCGACAAATAGTTTCCTGCTCATTTCTGTCGTCTTCACGATTGAGATCAATGTCGTAAATAGTAGTAAATCCAGCAGCCTGCACTGCTATATGGCATCTGTCTGTGCCCTTTCGCGCGCGATTGGTTGCAATAGCCGCGGTACAACCAACACCGATGACGTTGTTCTCAGGACTTATATTTCGCGCACTGATATATGCAGCCATGGCCATGGCCCTTGCCGTGTGAGTGTTACATCCCTGGGGGCTAGACGCTGAAACATAACGGCCCAGCGCAGCGGAATGGTACGGTACCGTCGCTTCGAGCAGGGTAGATGACGCCCCGGCAACACCAAACAGGCTGGCGATGGCACTAGTCCCACCACCGGTGATCGCCAGACTGAACTGGCCATCCGATGAATAGACCTTTTCGATGAGTTGCTGGTTCAGTGTGGTCGACTCCTGCTTGTAGTGTGCGAATTCTAGCCTAAAATCAACACTCCTTGAGAGAAAGAGAGCTGTTGTGACCACCATCTCCAAATTGTTACTGATTTTACTGAGCTTGTTAACCTTCGATTTTGCTGCGGCGGAAGAGTCTGGCCTGCGTGAACTGACTTCGGAAGAGTTGGAAAGATACGAATTTGATGTTGAAGAGGTACCGGCAACAGTCAAAGAGTTGTCTTTGGGGCAGCGATATTCACTGGATACCCAGCGCAGGGAGACCATGGATTTGATTGCCAGACGGCTTGGCGTTCTGAATCTGAAAGGCGATAAATCTGATCTGAAAGTCCTGCAGAATCTCGTGGATCGAAAAGCCATTGGCCGTGACGACGTAAGGGGTTTGCAGAGCCTTGGGATTGTCTTTGGTGACGTGCTTGTTAATGAGTTCGGGCTGACTTGGGTCAGCTACGAGGATGATATTGGGACAAGCAAGGCGCTACGGTGGAAAAAGACCGAGAACTATGTTTTTCCAGTGACCCTGTTTTCGAAAAGAGTCCAGTTTAAGGAAGATATTAATATGGCCGGCGTATTTGAGGAGATTGGCGCTGAAGTCGAGCGGTTCATCGCCTATGAAGCCGCCAAGCCGGTTTTTAAATAACCTGCGGCCGCTTTTAAAAATAGTCTCGCAGCGTTAGAATACGCGCGTTTCGCCACCCTGGTTAGCTCAAGTAAAGGCACAAGAATGTTTGTATTAGATTGGATTAAAGCCGTACTCAAATTTTTTATCGTTGACTCAGTGGTTAACATCCTCGGAGATCTATTCGAGCAGCCGCTAATTATGTGGGCGTTTATAGGTTGGGGGTGGTTGGCCACGATGGTGATGGTATTCTCTGTTTATGACACCATAGGCCAACTCTAGAGTAAGTCTTCGAGCTTGGCCATCACCAGGTCGCCGAAAACATCCGTGGCCACTAACTCAATGTTATCGCTGGATTTAGACAGATCAGCAGTTGAGTAACCGGACTCAAAGACACTTCGCATTGCTTCCCAAACGAATGCCGCTTCTTCCTTCATGCCGAAGCTCATCTCCAGCATCATGGCGACTGAGCCGATCATGGAATAGGGGTTAGCGATATTCTGCCCTGCGATATCCGGCGCAGAACCATGTGAGGGCTCGTAGTAGGATTTTTCGGGTCCAACGCAGGCGGAGGGCATCAGGCCCAGTGAACCGAGTATGCCGCCGCCCTGATCACTCAAGATGTCGCCGAACATGTTTTCCATGACCATGACGTCAAACTGGCCAGGATTAAGGCAAAGGGCCGTTGCCGCCGCATCAACCAGCAGGTGAATGACTTCAACATCCTGGTAGTCCTTATGGACCTCATCCAGAACCTCGTTCCAGAAAACACTGGACATGAGGACATTGCTTTTATGAATATTGTGAAGCCTTTTCTTGCGTGAACGGGCTTGCTCAAACCCTACTATCAATACCTGGCGAATTTGTTCCTCAGTATATTCAAGGATTTCATGAACATATCGTTGGCCATCCTTGTTGATGCCGCGTTCTTTCTTGCCGAAGTAAAGACCTCCGACCAACTCGCGAATCAGCAGAATATCGATTCCATCTTTAATGATTTCGGGCTTAAGCGGTGAGAAATGCGCCATATCCTTGGAAAGGGATATAGGCCTGAAATTGGCGAAGGTGTTATAGCGGGCACGCAGGGGCAGAATTGCCCCACGTTCTGGCTGCTCTTCAACAGGTATTTTCTTTGATTCTTCATGGGACAGACCGACGGGCCCCTTGAGAATCGCATCGGCCTCATCGCAAACCGCCTTGGTGGCGTCCGGGAATGTTTTCCCTTCTTCGAAGTACGCGTGGGCGCCAAAAGGCGCGCTACTCAGTTCGAATGATACGTCGCGTTTTAACTGAAGCACGTCAAAAACCCGAGTTG
>JABGVY010000327.1 GCA_018645845.1 Gammaproteobacteria bacterium
GACCGATATGATCGAGAAAATTCTTGATTTTCAGCATGGTGAACGGGGGCGGCTGACATACAATTGCCAACAAAAGTGGTATCTGGCCGGGGCCTGTTCTCAGAGTGATAAAGTAAAAGCAGAAGACTAGTACAGGCTATTAGAGTACTGCGCTCGCATTCTTTTCGCTTGCATCGCAAGCTGCACATTCAGCTGTAAAGTGCATCAACTATAAGCAGAACAGACAACCCCTGTTCGGCAACCTGCACATACACACAAAGTACTCAGCGGTTAGTACGAATAACCACCTTCCCCCTGCTTTAAGAAAAGTGTCCCTATTCCAGCAAGTTACCAGCCGTCCCCTCAGTTGATTTAAACGTGCGTTGATCGCTGAGAAATAGGGCGATGCAATCATCGAATTCAGACACCAACCGGACACGGCCGGTCCTAACCCCAACCCCATGAATGAACGACCTCAGGGGCAGCTGAGATAGAGATCCCCGATTTAGCCCCCTAAAATGAAAGCCTTACTGCTGCAACTTTGCCTGCTGGGTTTTTGCATTAATAACGCCATGCTCCATAAAATCATCAAGCACTTTCGAGAATTCATCAGGGACATCTCGAGGAACACCATGTCCCACTCGACTGAAAACGTGAAGAGTTGCATTCGGTAAGTTCTGCCAGTCATTAACATTGGCTTCACACAATCCGTCAGCCGCCCCGGCAACAATCAATGTTTGGGTTTGTAGATTCGGCAGCTTATCAACAACATTAAAATCCCGCATCGAATACCAGGAATCCTTGAAGTGCCCATCGGATACCGATAAAGCTCGGTCAACGCTCAATTCAACACTGGCCTCGGTAGCTCGCAATCGCAATTTGAGGCGCTGGTTAATCATTTCAGTGCGCGCATTCACCGTTTTTCGCTGGGCAATTGCGGCTTGCAGCATTGCGTCAGTAGCGCGAGTCCCGCCTGCCGGAATGGGCGCAACAAGAACCAGCTTGTCCAAACGGTGCGCATGCTCAACCCCCAATTGGTATCCTATACCCCCGCCCATGCTATGGCCGACGTAGGTAAATTTTTGTAACCCCAGTTCATCTGCCAAGCCAATAACATCGCGAGCGTACTGACTAATGTTATAGCCCCCATCTGGCTGCTCACTGTCCCCTGCACCTCGGCAATCCATCACAATACATCGGTATTTATGCTGCAAGCGAGGCGCTATCTCATCCAGCCAGACATCATGAGCACCGGTATAGCCATGGTGAAAGATAATCGCAGCACCCTGCCCGATCTCATCATAGAAAAGATTTACACCATTGACGTGTTTCATCGGCATATGAAAGGCATCCATTTTATAATCAATTACAGTTTACTTAGCCCCTCTGGCGATGAAAACCCACTGTCATCAGCTTGCTATTTTAGGATTGAATTGCGACGCTTTAGAAGGTCACAAAACTAATAACTGTGCTAGCTGGAGCATGTTTAGCGACTTGACCAGCACTACACAAATTTTTTCGGAGCCCACATGACAGACAAACCTCTTCAAGGAATGCGCGTTATAGACCTGACTCACGTACTGTCAGGTCCTTACTGCACCTACCAGCTAGGCATGCTGGGCGCAGAAGTTATTAAAATCGAATCACCTAAAGGGGATATGGTTCGCAGATGGGGCGGGGATCGTACCCAGCTGAAATTAGGACTTGGCAGCGGCTTTGTTTCGCAAAATGCCGGTAAACGTAGTGTCGTAGCGGATATCAAGACTGAACGGGGCCGTCAACTCGTCAGGGACCTTGTTAAAACAGCAGACATTTTTGTAGAAAATTTTCGACCGGGCACCATGGCAAAACACAACCTGGGCTATGAAACGCTCTCCGAGATTAACCCGGCTTTGATCTATCTATCCATCTCTGCTTTTGGTCAACAAGGGCCGGAGGGGCACAGGCCCGGATTTGATGATGTTATTCAGGCGACTTCTGGCTTTATGTCTATAAACGTTCGTGGCGACGGGCCGATTCGTACCGGTGGACCAGTTCTTGATTTCGCGACCGGAATGCACGCGACCTCAGCGGTATTGGCGGCGGTGCTTTTACGACAGCAACACGGTCAAGGTCAACGAATTGATATCGCCATGCAAGATGTCACCCTGTTATTGATAAATCGTCATGCAAGCATCACGGCCAGCAGTGGAACCCCACCCGAGCCAGGATCAAACCGTGACGCCCCTTTGTTAGGTCGTTACAAAACTAAAGAAGGGTATGTCATGCTGGCGGCCTACCTACCCCAACACCAGCGCAGTATCTTGAAGGCGCTTGGCCTGCAAGAATTAGCTGAACTGCCATCAGCAGAGTTACAAGCGAGGCTGCCCCAAATTGACTTAACGGTTGAAACCACGCTAATGCAAAAGACTGCAACACAATGGGATAAAGTCTTCTCGGAGAAGGCAGTGGTTGCGGGTGGTGTTCAAGATCTCGGAGAGGTTATAGCGACACAGCAAACTGCGTACAGAGAATTACTGACGCAAGTCCAAACCGCCGCAGGCCCCCAACAAGTGACCACTGCAGGCTACCGCATTAATGGCGAGGTCTTCGGGCCAGAAAACTCAATGGCTACTCTGGGAGAGCATACCGAACAGTTCTTGACTGAACTGGGCTACTCAGAGCAGGAAATCGCTCGCCATCTTAGCCCTGAACCGAGTTAGGCTTTGATCGAAGCCCTGAGCAGTAAAAGCTTTTTATAAGTTCGGCCACTTATCAGCCCAGGGCTTCAACATAGCGACGAGCCCCGCCAAATCGAGCAATTCCTGCTCTGAATCCCAGCGTGCCATCACGTTGAGTCCTGCAGGTAGCGAACTATCGATAAAACCACATGGGATCGATATTGCAGGATGTCCGGTCATATTGGCCACAGCCAGATGCATCCACCAGCGACTTAAAGGAAGCTTGTCACCACCTATAATGACTCGCTGCGCTCCAACAGCATCAGCCGGTGGGGGTCTGGCGGTAACCGCAGGGCTAACAATAAAATCATATTGGCTAAAAATTGCCTCAACTCGATCATATAGCTGAGATCGATGTATCGCTCCCTGTTGAAGTTTAACACCGTCACTTTTATATCCTGTGCTTTCCAGTAAAGGATGCAGCCCTGGGTCTAGCAGCGCTTGTTCCTCTTTTGTCATTAATCGAAAGCGCGCGGCAAGATTACTGGTCAACATCTCAGTGAAGATTCCAAAATCAAACGCGATGCCCTCTGTACCGTCCACTTCGATTTCCAGACCAGAAGACGCCAACAGCGCGAGCAGCTCCTCGACCGGCTCGAGCATCTCCTGGTCAGCGAAATTACCGCACATCGCGGGGATCATAAGCATCTTTTTACCCTTCAATGCGAGCGCCGGGTCGGGTGTCACTTCAACCCGACGGCGTTGCCTTCTGGACCAGGGATCCGAGCTGTGCGACCCTGCCATGGCGTTAAACATAGCCGTCAAATCCGGTACCGTCCGAGTATTAATTGAAATCGTACTGTTATTGCCAAAGTGAAATGGCCAGGTCTCATGAGGAATTGCTCCCAGGGTTGGTTTAAGCCCGAGAATTCCGCAGACAGCCGCTGGTATCCGAGCAGATCCTCCGCCGTCCGTGGACACCGCCAAAGCGCCCATTCCTGTTGCCACGGCCACACCAGCACCGCCGCTGCTACCGCCTGGCGTGAGTCTGGTATCCCACGGATTGCGAGTGATGCCACACAGTAAAGAATCTGTTGTGATTTTCATCGCAAACTCTGGAGTCGTGGTTTTACCCACCAAAATAGCCCCTGCCTGGCGCATTCTGGCGACGCCAATAGCGTCTGTATGTGGGATGTGATCCTCAAAGGCCCTGCAACCATAGGTAGATCGCAGGCCTGCTGTATTAACCAGGTCCTTGACCGTAAAAGGTACGCCATGCAGTTCCGGCAGTGTATCTGCAGCGTTATCTGCCACTATCTGATCTGCCAAAATAGCCTGAGTGCGAGCACCGCTCGTATCCAAATTCACAAAAGCATTACAATGTTTATTGACCGCATCAATACGTGAAAAAGTTGCCGCGAGTACTTCTACAGCACTCACTTTTCTGCTCTTGATGAGACGGGCAATTTCTACACCTGACAACCTGAAAATGTCCTGATCTGATTGTCCCACCATAACGGCTACACTTTTTTGTATTTTCCCCCGATATTACTCACATACGGACTACCCCACAAAGAATAGTCCAGAAATAGCACAACATTGACCACAGCTGAATTAACGCCAATTGCGGATCAGCTCGAAAGATCAGCAGTTCAACATCCACTAAAAAGCCTTGACCGTTTTGCCAACAGGAAAAACTTAATGCAGAACGCGGCGGTTACAACACTATTTTCGAATCAATATTCAAAACAAATGAACTTTAGAAGGGCCAAACCAAAGTGATGAACAAGCTAATGTTTGAAATTGGGTGTAATATTTATTAGTCGCTACTTAAAGTATTAAGCAGCCACCGTGCTCTATTCATTTTTAGAGGAGAACAATAATGAGAACCAAGTCTGGCATCATCGTTGTAATTTTTGCACTTGCGAACGCGCTAGGAACCGCCGTGTATGCTGAGGGTATGCAGCATGAAATAGGTATTGGATTCGGTATAACTGACGTAGAAGGTCAAGACAGTGGATTTCCACTGGATGGAGAAATAGACAACCCGACAATTTTCTATGGCCTGGACGTAGGCAATGGACTGACCTTTGATGCACGCTTTGGTGTCGGCGATGGCGAATTCAAATTAACTACAGGGAAAAAACAGACTATGAAAGCACGACAATAGACCTGCGCCTCGGGTGGTCGTTTTGCTGGTCTGAGTCTTGTGCCCTCAAGATTAAACCGTATTTTGGCTACAACCGCTTCTCATCTGAAAACAAATTGACGGCTTTTGGCACCGCGGTCAAAGTAGACCAGGAGCGTACGAAGATTCCCGTTGGTGCAGAAATTTCACTGACTCAAGGTAGAAATGAATTCGGCGTCGACTTTCAGATGGGATATAAATTAGACGAAAATCAGGACATCGCAGCTCTGGGGGTTGATCAAGACTCCGACAGCGAATGGGCTCCCGGTGTTGAATTGTATGCACGCCATACGTTTCCTAGCCGTGTATTCCTTCAGGCCGAATGGAACTACGTAGAAGACGATTTTGAAGAGTCGGGTGGCGGCCGTTCGGCGACCGAAGAGACCTAGACGTGGACATTTTCCATTGGCAGAAAATTTTAGGGTTGGGCTGGTCTCTTCGGCACAGGCTTTAAGTGATGGGTATCTGTTTAGAAACCAGCAGCAATCTAGCCGTTCTGACGCTGCCGACACCCTGAGAATTGTTGGTCATAACCAATAGCTTCTCTAATCTGCAACGCTTGCACATTGGGAAAAATTCACGAAGCCCGATTTGCACTACCCAAAAAAGTCAAAGTCCTCTGTTGTCAAAAACTGGAAATCCTGATCAACTGATGATCCCTCTAATCCGAGGTATCTGCGAAACGCCTTGTGAAAGTGCGCGGGATAAATATTAGTGCCACTATCATCGTCACGTAACAACGTAGATGGGTTGATTGCGTAGGCATTGTGCCCCTCGTCAGTCGCGCCAACGACTCGATTACCCCAGGAAGGACTGCTTTCCATAACAATGAAGGAACCTATGGGCCAGTGGTCCTTACCCATATCAGAGTTATAGTTCGGCGTTCTACCGAAGTCGGAACCAATCAGCAGTGTAATTCGATCGGCGAGCCCGGCGTCTTCGGCGCTTGTCCAGAAAAAATCGATGGAGTCCGTGAGATGTGAAAAGAGTGATGCGTGCAGGCTATCGTGGTCCGCATGTGTGTCGTACCCACGGGTAAAGAGGTCCGCCGCAGAGCAAATACCCCCGCTGAACGCCGCCAGAGACATTTGCATCTGGCGTTTAAGATCGCTGTTAACATTATCAGTGACCCGCTCATTAGGCTGAATGTCCTCATTGGCGGGAATGAAATTTTCGAAATCAGACAACGAAGATTTGCTCTGTAGAGCTGAGTCGTAGGCAGCCAGGTTTTCTTGATAGCGGTTAATGATGGTTGGGTCTGACAATAACCTTGTGTGACGCTGGTTTCTGTATTCTCTTATCCGCTCCATGTCGCTTGGGCTGCGAATATAAACCTCGTCTGATTCTTTCTCCGGCACCAATAGTTGCCTCAAGGCGTCTGCGTCTTCGAGCCGGCTGAAACGGATCAGGTCAGCCGTGTACGCGAAACCGCCGGAATTGATATAAGAAAGTGGCTGATCCGGCGCGTTATGAGCGGCGAACATCGCGGTAATGGATGGGTAACCTGCTGAATTTCGGCCACTCCAGTTGTGCAGAACGCCGGTGCTATGCGAATTAGTCTGAGCGTCC
>JABGVY010000254.1 GCA_018645845.1 Gammaproteobacteria bacterium
GGTGATCGCAGATGTCACCGACCCGGACGCGATCCGGACCATTCTGGCGCATCTGAAGCAACGCGCGCCACCTGATGCTGGGCCGCCGGCAAAAGCCGGGGCAAGGGCCGCAAAACAATCTCTTTACCGCTATCTGATGGTTAAAACCACGGCAGCCCATTTCTCCCTACGCCAACAGAAAATGACGTTGGCTAATCGTCCATCACCCGATCAGCCAATCACCACAAGCAACAAAAAACTTGGTAGCGTTTAACCACTACTCGTCATACCGCTACACGCTTTCATCAAACAAGCAGGCAACCGATCTTATTCGATACTCAGACTTTCGATCAAAAAGCCCTGTTATAATTCCTATCCTCAAGCCGCACCAGTCACGACCGCGACTTTATTGTCAAAAGGTTTCATTAGCACATCACCTTTTTCATGTATGAATAATGTCGCAAGTTTTTATCTTACCATTCACGCGGCTTGACTTTAGTCGTAACCAAAATAATTAGTTTGATGCCCGTCGAGCGGAGTGGGCAGCAGTAATCGCGGTCACCCGATCACTCCGAACGCCTGCTTGGATAGTTAGCTTCTCCCCGAGTATCGCCGTAGCGGAGCTCTCTGGAGCATAAGGCGGCCACTCGATCGCCCCTTCCACTGAGGGGTCACCTGTCTTAGCGAAGTTCGTCCAGATCGTCATCATCAACTCTGAAAACTCTCGATCTTCCTGTCTCGGCATCATATTGAAAATAGACAAGTCTCCAAAGACATAGGGCACTTCCGCGGCATGAAAGGCTCCATACTGATCGCTGCCATCTATTATTGGTGACCAATCCCACCAGTAAAGATACGCTGGGCTCGATACGTTTTGCATATAATCTGCCCAGAGCCGCATAGGTTGGGTGAACATCACGTCGGTACTGAACTCTACCCAGGACTGCTTTGCGAGTTTTGGTTCTGCGGGATAGTGATCAAAAATACTCTCGTCAGCATTGGGCAGCATAAGCGAAACCTGCGCACTGAGTGCTTCACCGTAGTCAAAATTGGATGCATTGGGATTGAGGAGTCCAGGATCGAAAGTCGTCGCCTCATCCGCGTTTGAGCCAATGAGCACCGGCACGTCCGCCTGGTTTCCCGACTCAAAGATCGTATTGACTTCTTTTGGTAACACCGCACCATCGACGACCGTCAGGTAGTCAAAATTCATGAGTATTTGCGGATCTTTACTGTAGACATCCATGATTTCTTGAGCAGGTAGCGCACGCAGATCCACTAGACCCGCTTCATCACTACCGGTGAACTTCGCGCCGAGGGTCTCACCCCAACTCTCAGCACTGGGAATCCCCCAACGATCGGCGGTGAGATCGGGAATGGGGATGAATCGCGCGCCACTTTGTCCAATCACCTTGTGAAAGAGGCCCCGGGCCATCGGGCTAGCTTGCATAACCGACATACTCCACGATCCGGCAGACTCACCAAAAATAGTCACGTTATCAGGATCACCGCCAAACACTTCTATGTTGTCGCGAACCCACTCAAGCGCAGCAATCTGATCTCGAAAACCTTGATTCCCCGATATGCCGCCTGGATCTTCCGAAGAGAGCTCTGGATGAGCAAAGAAACCGAAAGGCCCCAATCTATAATTGATAGTGACGAGCACCACCCCTTTTTCGGTTAGAGGCGCGCCGTCGTAGTCACGCCCAGAACCCATAACAAGTGCGCCGCCGTGAATCCAGACCATAACCGGGATCTTATCTTTAGTTGTCGTTGCCCTCGACCATACATTTAGTGTCAGACAATCCTCGCTAGTCTCAAAATAAGCACTAGCATAGAACTCACTAAGTGTCGCGGGCTGAACGCACGGCAATCCTGGCTCCGTTGCGTCCAATTTGCCTTCCCATTCATTGACGGGCTGCGGTGGCTGCCAGCGTAAGTCGCCAACCGGGGCAGCTGCAAAGGGAATCCCTCGAAACTCGAAAAGATCGTTTTCACGCAAACGACCGACAATTTCTCCTCCGGTCACTTTAACTTCCGTCGAAAGCACTTTGGCCGTGTCAGCGGGCTGCGTTCCCTGTTCTGCACATCCAAATACAAAACCCAAAACAATCAACACGATATATCTCATTTCCCCTTCCCTTTAAGTAATGCCCACATCTTAAACGAGAGAAGCCCTGCTTTCTTGAGATTATCACGCTGATCATTGCATCTCGTATACACAGATCATGTAACCGCCCAAACTAGCCTGGTATTAGTTTCACACCTTATCGATTGACCGAGGTCTAAATCGCGCAAACTCGCCCTCTAGATCTGCCCTACCGCTACACGCTCCCATAAAACAAGCAGGCAACCGATCTAATTCGACACTCAGACTTTCGATCAAAAAGCCCTGTTATAATTCCTATTCTCCGCCAGAGGACCATCCCGAGTCAGGTGATCCAGATTCTTTTCTATTTATGGAGTTTATGGCGCGAATGATCACTCTGTCTGTGCCGACAATCGCTGCCGTTAATGGTCATGCGTTTGGTGCTGGGTTTATGTTTGCGCTCTGCCACGACTATAGAATTATGCGTCAAGATCGTGGCTACATTTGTGCCAATGAAATTCAATTGGGCATGATTATCCCAGCCGCTGAGCTTTCGCTGTTTCGCCACAAGTTACCGGCCCATGTATTTTACGAGACCGTGCAATTAGCCAGGCGTTGGGGCGGCCCAGATGCTCGCGAAGCGGGTGTTGTTAACGATGTTGCGTCGATGGATGAGTTGCTTCAAAAAGCGGTCGCGAAGGCTGAAGAACTCGCACCACTCGCAGAAAACCGCAAGCAGTTTTCGATTCAGAAAGAAAACATATTTGGCGAAAATTCAATTTTGAATGACACGAATGGCGCAGCGTATCACCTGCGCACTAAGGCGCGTTATCCCAAATAGAGGGTCTTTTGTCCGGAGTCTGATGACTTTAGGTAAGTACAAAGTTCAGAAGGTAGATGAAACAGTAGATCCTATTTTGCGAAACCTGTTTGAGCTCTACCTTCACGATATGGCCGAGTGGTTTGAATTCGATACCTCAGAGGGTGGGCACTACTTCTTTTCCACCTAACTGGTCTTTACCCGCCAAAGGCTAGTCACCCAGAGGTGCGACCGTACGTGCTCAGCTCAATTCGTTTCTACCAATCAATGTCGGTTCTTGTCGATCAATCCTGGCCCGTGTTGTTGTAAAAAATTTGTCATATTCGTTTGCAGAGGCTTTGACTTTTGCTCTTTCGATGGCCTCAATCTGATAAGTGGTCGAAATGTGTAATAGGTACCCCAAAACAAAGAAGATCGCGCCGAGTTCGATGCCTAACGCTATATTAATAATCGTATCCATGTCGCTTTATCCTTTGATTGATGGAGCGAATCTTGACGGAGCTAGAACAGGAAACTGGTCATTACGCGCCAAAAGCTAGTCATAAAAAAACCCCGCCGAAGCGAGGTTTAGTGGTCGACAAGACTTGCATACCCCGGTTGCTATCAGGCTCGTCCGGGCAAGTAGATAGTCTCAGATATAGAAGCGGTTAAGCAGCGCGCCGTATGCAGGCTGGTAGAACATGCTGAATCTAGGTAGCCCTTAACCATCGTTAAGGAGTATCAAAGCCATGTCGATAGAGGAATTGGGCGCCATTGGTGAATTTGTCGCCTCGTTTGGGGTGATCGCGACGCTAGTATATCTTGCGATTCAAATGACCCAAAATACGCGTGCGGTAAAGTTAAATACGGCCCGGATCGTCACGGAAGAGTTACAGCAGATGTTTAGTTTGTTGGCCTCAGATGAAAGCCTTGCAAAGGTGTTTCTAGATGCGGGTAGGGCAAGTGAACTGAATGATATTGCCAGAGTTCGTTATTACACGTTTACCAGTAATTTTCTTCGCGTCGTTGAGAACGGCTATCTGCAGCACCGCGACGAAGCCATAAGCGAAGAGCATTGGGAAGGGATGACGAATATGGCGATTGACTACACAAAAATGAAAGCGTTCGATGCCTACTGGAACGACCGAAAGCACTGGGTGTCCCGGGAGTTCCAGGAGTTTATGGAAACCCAGATCATTCCCGTGGAGCCAAAAAGTGGGGTGAGTGTACCCGGTAATTATGTGGCAGCATCTGCGCGCCAAGGCGTGTAGCGAAAAAATCGAATGTCAGACGCTAGAACCTTCGCGCAAAGCCAACGGCGATAGTGGAGGAGAATAGGAAATTTAAAGCGCATTTATACTGGATTTTAAAAGTATCTTGATTGGGTTTTTTTGCGAAAAGAAGTCCACGGCTTAGTTATAAGAGCCTGACCTACTTATGTCCCATTCCCGGCAATTCAACAAAACCATCCTTATTAGGCATGTCAACCTCTACCAGGCTTAATGCATCAAGCTCTGCTGAGTCACTCAGAATCCCATTTAGGTGTAATATATAGGCTGTAACTGCATACACTTCATCTGCAGCTAGCGTCTGAGCTTGACCATAGGGCATTGCTCTGGCGATGTAGTCGTA
>JABGVY010000002.1 GCA_018645845.1 Gammaproteobacteria bacterium
GGCCATATGGGTCGTGCTGTGTTGACCTTCTAATTTCAAGTTCTTTACTGCCTGCGGCTGTAACGTGTTAGTTGCTCAAATATCTGTTTAGACATCATAACAGACTACCGTCCCGCGGCATTGATAACATTCAGCCCAGAGGCCCTGGCATCCTGCTCGACCAGGATGCTAGTCCCATTCCCAACCACACCACGCGGGACCTGTTTATGCCAGAGTCTAAACCTAAAATCATCGGTTTAGATGACGCCATCAGCAGTGTGTATAGCGCGAAATTCGTTTTGTATTGTAGGGTCAACACATCAAGGTCTTTCATGCATGTTCCCTGGCCTTGGCAGAATGACTCTTATCTGCTTCACTACCTTTTTAATTTTTCAGGCTCACAGATGATCACCAGCATTCCCAAACGTATCGATGAGGTAAGCGCTCCCTGGTTATCAAGTATTCTGGAAACCCAAGTAAAAGATTTTAACACCACCCTCGTCGCCGGCGGTCATCTTGCAGATGTCTTCAGAATCCAGGACATCATATACGCGGATAGTGGATCACTACTTCCGACTTCACTCATCATCAAAATCGCGTGTCAGCACGAAGGCCAAAGGGCAATTGCGACTAGCAACAACGCTTACCTGCGAGAAGTACTTTTTTTCGAGCAACTTGCCGCAGAAGTACCGCTCCGCACACCGACCATTTACACCGTGCAATATGACAACCCGGAGCGATGTGAATATTTTTGTATCATCATGGAAGACCTAAGCTCCCATTCAACGTTATTTGATCAGTTAACTGATCGGCTGACTGAAGCCGACATACGAAAGATCAACTTGGAGTTGGCCGAGTTTCACGCTCTGTTTTGGGAAAGCGACACGCTAACACTGGATTGGCTTGGATTTCCGGAAGACCATTACGAATTTCCTATGCATGAAGCTGCATTGGGGTGCGAAGATAGTATGGACACGTTCGTTGCACTGTGGGAGAACGCTTTTAAGCAAAGTCCTTTTAATGAAAAGTGGTCGTCTTTGGAACCCATGACCAGACTCATCTGTGATGGAAACGCGCAGCGTCTACTGGATCAAATTTACAAAATATTGAAGCAAAGACCTCGTACACTGCTGCACAACGACCTTAGAGGGAACAACTTATTTAGAACGAAACCCCAACTCGGCGAGTCCAGCGAAGTTACTTATATTGACTGGCAGCTAGTAGCACCCGGCCCCCCTGGTCTGGAATTTAGCGAAGCATGGCAGCACTCCGTTCCCCCCGAGATTCGACGCAAAGATGTCGACTTTCTAAAGCAGTATCACCAAAGGCTGACGGAAATTGAGCCCAAAACAGCGGCTTATACCTACCAGATGTTGCTGGAGGACTATCGCCTAGGTTATATCTTATGGTGGATGACATTGATCAACTTGGGGACCGAGGTTCTTAAACCTCTGGACACGCCTGAAGGAAGTAAGGCCAAGGCCCTATGGGGAACAAACATGCCGTTTATGTATCAGGCGATAGAAGATCACGACTGTTACGGTATGGTCAAACGCCTCCTTTCTCCAACGCCCTAAAAGCTAACCTGGGGAATCAAACTCAGACCTGTGTGCGCTACAGCCTTCTGAACCAGAACCGGATGTTGGCTAAACATTCCTGTTGATTTTCCTATCCTCTTGTCTGACGACATCAGAAATCGATCGAAATTCAAGTCTGCATTAACAGATTAATTGCTTGCGACAATTATGATGTAAGAAGAACCCTAAATAGCGGTAGACACGCACTGAACCAAAACCGAACTATTAGCGACACGCATCAGAGAGCATGGTTTACTCAGGTACAGCCTACGCTAGAAGGCGAGCGAAAGTATGTGCATGGCTTCTCTATGGGCTGTGAAACTTACTATAACGCCGCGGAATAGCTGCTTAAATGCCAGGACGTGGCATTTGGGATGTAATGGTCTGATTATTCTATATTAGGCGGGCGTGTCGCGGCTCGTCTCTGTAGGGTTAAGACACAGACAGACAGATGATGAAGACCATAATAGTTCAGCCCCTTTAGTTTTCGAACTAAAAGAGAAGGACCTATTGACGACAAAGAAAAGCACATAGTGATCTGGACATTAGCTGACGATAGATCGCAGTGTCATTGAGACAAAATTGACTCGAGACAGTTGGCGGTGCAAGGTTAATATCAGTGTAGTAATACACAAATCAAGAACAAGCTTTCATAATCAGAGGTCGAGATTTTGAATTACCCCCGGAATGAGTAATGGGTTTTGTTACGAAACTTATGCGACGCGCCAAGACTGCGGGGCACATTTCTGCGTCAGGCGTGATACTCACTGTTGTGATTGGGTTTTTGGTCGCGGTCCCCGAAGCAAGTTCTCGCAATTTCGAAGAGCACGAGGTTAAGGCCGCGTTCCTCTACAGTTTTGCTCAGTTTATCAAGCAGACCCCCAAAGAAAACAGCGCTCCGACTTCCACGCTAAATTACTGCACTGTGCACGAGGGGCCCGTTGAAAACGCCCTGAAGGCATTGATCGCGGCCAGACAAACACAAGGTGAGACAAGACGTTACATTTTGTTAGCGGACTGGTCCGAAATTGGACAATGTCATTTCCTATTTCAGGGCGCAGACAGCGAAAGAAGCGAACCGATCCAATTGAGCGCAGATGAGTCACTCATCACTGTTGGCGATTCTCCCGGATTCGTGGCTAATGGCGGGATAATCGAATTTCAACGTCAGGGAACTCGCATAAAAGTCCATGTGAATTTGGAAACTGCCCGAAAACACGGTATCAAAATTAGCTCCAAATTATTGAAACTGGCAACAATATACTCACCAAACAGCGGGGAGAAAGTCGATGATTAAGTTCATTCAAAATCTACCCATAAAACGAAAAATAATTTCGTTCACTATGATCTCCAGCACCCTGATGCTTATTGCAGCATCCATCACTTTTGTGCTGGGGGAATACATCCTAAAACGTGACGAACTGGTCGAGTCAAATTCTTCGCTAATCAGTGTCTTGGCGATTAACAGCGCCGCGGCAATGGTCTTTCGCGACCCAGACGCAGCGGCCGAGGTTCTATCAGCATTGACAGTCGATCCGGATGTTATATCTGCGCAAATTTACACCACTGATCTTGCGCTGTACGCAAGTTACACTAACGAACTCTTTCAGCGCGATATTCCTTCTCCTGGTGGCATCGAAGGCAGTGCTGAATTGGAACAGTCCTTGATTTCGGTTATTAGGGGTGGAGAGCCAGTGGTGAATTTCGGAAATGGCGTTCTCGATATCAAAGGGCCCATAACACTGGACGATGAGGTTCTTGGGGTTATCAATACTCAAACTGATTTGCAGCCGCTGCGAGAGAGCATTCTAGAACTCGCCATTATGGCCGTAATATTTTTATCGCTGGCCCTAATCTTCGTCTATTGGTTCGCAGGATATTTGAAGAAAATCATTACTGAACCTATCGATAATCTTTTGAAGGTAATGAAAGAAGTTTCTACCAGTGGGGATTACAACCACAGGGTTGAACGTGTGACCGATGATGAACTGGGCTCCCTGAGCGATGGATTTAATGACATGTTGGAGCAGGTGCAGAATCGCGACAAGACACTAGCTAACATTGTCAAAGAATTACAGGTTTCGAAAAATATTGCAGAAACGGCCACCAAAGCAAAGTCTGAGTTTCTGGCGAATATGAGCCATGAAATTCGAACACCCATGAATGGAGTCTTGGGTATGACCAGCTTACTACTTGACACGGAGCTTTCTGAGGAGCAGCGAAAGTTTTGTGAAATGGTCGAGACGTCAGGCAATTCTTTGCTGACGATTATTAACGATATCCTGGATTTTTCCCAGATTGAATCAGGCAAGCTAACGTTGGAGTTAACGGATTTTTCGATCTCCGACTGCGTCCAATTCGCCACAGACTTATTAGGTAAAAGCGCCGAAAATAAAGGCTTGAGGTTGAACTACCATATTGCGGATGATGTGCCGCCCATGGTCAGGGCAGATAAAGGTCGAATCAGGCAGGTACTAATCAATCTGGTGGGCAATGCCATAAAGTTTACTGCGACTGGTGCTGTTTCCATTGATGTTTCAATGGTAAACAACGGTGTAGATGCTGCTGAATTGTGCATAGAGGTTCGGGATACCGGTATTGGGATTCCCGACTACGCCCATCAAACCATATTCGAACATTTTTCCCAGGCAGACTCTTCGACGACCCGTCTATACGGTGGCACCGGACTGGGGCTTACTATATCTAAACAATTAGTCGAATTGATGGGCGGGAAGATTGGAGTCGTTAGCGCTAAGGGTCAGGGAGCACGGTTTTGGTTCCAATTGCCTCTGATTATATCGGATGAAGGGATTCAAGCGAACGATGGGCTATATGATTCGGGTGATTCGCGGGACAAAAAAGAGCTTTCAGGATTGAGGCAATATAACGCTAAAATCCTGGTCGTCGATGATAATGAGATTAACCGAATCTTTACTTGTGCGGCGATGAATAGTTTTGGCTGTGACCCAATTACCGCGCATAACGGCGCGGCGGCCGTCAAAATATTCACTGAGACTACGGTAGACTTAATACTGATGGATATACAGATGCCGGTAATGGGTGGCGTAGACGCCACCGCTATGATTCGTGATTTAGAACAGAAGTCAGGAACTACCCACGCCGTTCCTATCATTGCACTAACCGCGTATGCTCTTAAGGGAGACCGTGAAAGATTCTTAGCCACCGGGTTCGATGGATATTTAAGCAAGCCGATCACAAATAACAAACTTTCAGCAGCTCTAGAAGGTTGGATAGGCCATCTAGAAAAAAGAAATGCGAAGGATGAGCATGAGGACGAGGATAAAGAGCAATGAGTTTCCGCTATGAACCCACTTTGAGACCATGGCGATATTCGCCCTTGGCCTGTTTGCTTCTACTGCCTTTCTCTGCCGCACTTTGGGCGCAAAATGTGCCCTCAGATCTTCTGGACCTTAGCCTGGAACAATTATTCGCGACCGATGTTGTAGACACGAACAGCGATAATAGCAGTACCAAAAGTAAATGGAGTTTGCGGTATAAGTTTCAGCGCGCCGATTTTGAGGGCTTTAACAAAGGAACCGATAGGCTTTCTAATGACGAGGTACTGTTTACTCCCGGGCTTGAGCCCCGCACCGACGACAATTTCCCGGTAGTTCCGACAACGATTACGCAAAAAGTCCACGCACTTGTTGTGGGATATCAACTCAATGAACAACTGAATATTAATTTGACTGTACCCTACGTCAAGCAAAGTACTGACCATATTAGTATTGTCCCTTCGTACGCGGATTTCACAATTCGGTCCAGCGGAATAGGCGATGTCGCCATCATCGGATCGTACCAATTGAAAACACCGGGTGAAGGCAACTTACAGTTAAGCCTGGGCCTCAGTTTCCCAACAGGCTCGATTGATAAGGAGGGGGACACTCCTCGTGCCCCCGGTAATCAACAGCTTCCCTATTCAATGCAATTGGGGTCCGGCACCTACGATATTCCTGCGAGTATCCACTATTCAGTCATGGGAAACGGTTTTGGATGGGGAACTGAGTTGGCTGCGAGAATCCGCCTAGGAGAAAATGATAGAGATTATACTTTGGGCAACCGGGTTTCCGCAGCGACCTGGCTAAAGTTCGATCAATTGGCGTGGGTGAAACCTTCGATCAAAGTGATCTATGAATACTCAGATAGTATTGATGGCAAAGATATCGATTTAATGGTTCCGAGCGCTTTTCCCTACCCCGCGTCTGTTACCAACCCCAAGATGTACGGTGGCAAGCAGGCGATAGTGGTCCTAGGGTTCAAAATACCAGTATTTGCAACGGGTAATTATGTAGAGTTGGAAATCGGTAAGCCTTTTTATGAGTCCTTGAACGGCCCGCAAACCCGTGAGGATATTCGATATGGGTTTAAATTTAACCTCAGTATCTAAATGAACGCATAGGGTGCGATTTGTGCATATCTCAAGGGCATTGGCACCGCCCTATTGAGGCAAATATATTTTTACCGCTACATGTAGATTCTCAAACAGCACAGGACTTATATATCTAACTTTGGGAACCTAAATAAATACGCAGGCCTGGCTATTATTTACGCTGTCTGAAACCCCTCGTACGCATTTTTCGCCACGGTTTCACACTTCTCCACATATTCGGGAAAACCCAGATAAGGCATAAACACCCGGGGCTTTCCAGGCACGTTGGCACCGAGGTACCAGGAATTGCAGCCCAAAAGTAGCGTTTCGCCTGCCACTTCATTGACGTGATCTACCCAATTGTCCTCAGCCTCTATAGAGGCGTCAATGCTTGCTAGTTGGTGGTCTTGCAGCCATGCCACACAATCGGAGATAAACTCTACGTGCTGTTCGATAGAGGTGATCATATTGGTCAATACGGACGGACTGCCGGGTCCGCTGATGATAAAAAAGTTAGGGAACCCAGCGGTCGTTAGACCAAGGAAAGTTCGTGGTCCGGCATGCCATTTATCTTTGAGTTTCAGACCGGCCTTGCCTTGAATATCAATTCGATCGAGCGAGCCGGTCATAGCGTCGAAGCCCGTCGCGGTGACAATCGCGTCGACCGCATATTCTTTGCCGTTCGCCCGAACGCCCTGCGTAGTAATCTCTTCAATACCCGATTGAGCAATATCTACCAGCGCGACATTACTTCGGTTATAAGTTTCGAAATAGTCTGTATCCACGCAAACCCGCTTGCAGCCAAATATGGAGTCCGGTGACAAAGCGTCGGCCAGTTGGGGGTCTTTAACACGCTCGCGTATTTTGCTGCGTACAAATTCCGCAACGATGTCGTTTGCTTCTTTGCCAACCAGCAAATCGGCAAAAGTACCGTAGAAGTAAAGTCCACCCATTTCCCAGCGGCGTTCACACTCCGTGCGTATCTCTTCAGGCGTGTGCTCTTCGGCTGTGCGTTCGTTGCCGGCAGTATCCCAGGCAATCGGCTGGGCGCGACCACTTGCGCGAAACGCTCGATAGTTTTTCTTGACCTCGGCCTCCTCCTGCAAGTCCTGTAGACCATTGTGTGCAGGCACCGAGAAATTGGGAGTGCGCTGAAAGACCGTGAGCTGATCCGCCTGCTCGGCAATGATCGGAATAGATTGAATGGCTGACGAGCCGGTTCCTATGACTGCTACCCGTTGGCCGCTGAAGTCGACACCGCCATGTGGCCATCGCCCAGTGTGATACCACCCCCCTGTAAATTTTTCTCGTCCGGGGAACTCCGGATCATTGGCTGAAGATAAGCATCCTGTTGCCATTACGCAAAAACGGGCCGATATCACATCGCCGGCCTCGGTGGTTACGCTCCAGCGGCTGTTGTCTTCATCAAAGTGTGCTGCGGCAACGCGGGTGTTAAATTGAATGTCATTGGCAAGTTCGAAACGCTCTACAACGTGCTTAGCGTAAGCCATGATTTCAGGTTGTGGTGCATACCGTTCTTTCCACTTCCACTCTTGCTCCAATTCGGGTGAAAACTGATAGGAGTACTGCAGGCTGGGAATGTCGCAACGTGCCCCAGGATAGCGATTCCAATACCAAGTACCTCCGACACCACCTCCGGCTTCTAAAATTCGTGCCCGCAAGCCGAGCTGTTTGAAACGATGCAGCATGTATAGCCCTGCGAAGCCCGCGCCGACAATCACGGCATCCAGATGATCTTTCTTGGTGGAGGAATTTGTTTGGCTCATTTATATACCGCATCGTTATTGAACAGCTTTGAGTGTAGCAGGGTTTCCTGCGAGGTTGGAGACTCCACTTTTGGTGTTTACATTCCTTGTACGGCTGCCCTACTGCAATGCTTTCTTCTGTTGCATCAATGCACATTGGCGCAAAAACGACATACAAAAAGCCGATAAGAATCGAGACTCAAGCAAGTGTGAAACCACCAGCCCTGCGTTAGCGAGTAGAGTATGTCTCGCCCCATCGCTGAGAAAGGATTTACAACTGGAGGCGCACTTCAGGTTAGCTATAGCTGAGTTTGATGTCTGAAGCAGGACCTCAAGATGAGCCATCTTCTTTTGTATGAGGTCCAAATTATTGATTTCCACAAACTCCAAGATCATCACGATTAGTAATATGATCTATATGTTACATATGTAATGTATATGTGTGTATATATATGGCTATGCATTACTTTATGCTGTAGCCTTAGTTTGTGTTATTTATTGTAATCTTTTGTAACTATATGAAACTACTTAACTACACTTTTAACACCAAACTTGCGGTGATAGAAAAATTGGTTAGCAAAGCGCCTGGGTATACCGTCCACCAGCCTCCACAAAAATGCACATAGAACATATCAGGCTACGTCAACTATGAACGATTATCGTGAGAATTTGGTCCTGGTTCGCAGGTCATCGGGCCAAAAAGAATGGATGACAAGAGAAGCGCTCGCAGAGTTGAATAAGCAGCGAGCCATTAAACGGAAAAAAGCTGGGGAATTAGAGAAGCAACACTGGAATGGATTGAAGGCTTAGTCTTTTTTCAAGTCCTTTTCGGAGAAAGGGCAATGATTATCAGGAAGATCCTAGGGTTCGTATCCGTCATTCGTGGTTATTGACCTAAATACATCGGAAGCGGATACCAAGTGTAACGAGAGTGGAAAGTCGCAAAAGAGTGACCTAGCAAAAAAGTCAGTCTAGAAGGGGTCAAGGTTGACATTTACTGTGTTGACAAAGATACGGGCCGGTTTTACTTTCATCAGCTGTTTTCGTCTCCCGTGCCGACCAAGTATCGCCTACCTTCCTCCGGTTCCGGTAGCTGCCTTGGCATAAAAAAAACCTGATCGGCAAGAAGGTAAACAAAGTACCGACGATGGCTCTGCGGCAGGAAGAACTTCTCTCTCTAAAAGTTCTACTTGGCCTTGTCGGGAAGACACGTCATCATCAGATCTCAACTGATCTGCAATAGGCACATCACGCATGACGAGCTATGGGTTAACTCTGTCGATCAATCCGAGCCGCGCGGGCAAGCTTCTCTTTGTGCCGGTGCTGGTTTTAACTACGATACACACGGCGACGATGTTGCTCTGGTTTAACGATCTATTGCCCGCTGATGAATGGTGGCACATTGCCCTTTTTGACCTTGATGAAGAAGAAAGCTTTGGCACCTGGTACAGTACTCTTATACTGTTCACCGCGGGGCAATTGTGTCTTATTCAGTCGTGGCTTGAACGCAAAGGTGCAGGACGGTCAACAGGGTCATGGTTGTTTTTAGCCGTGGGCTTCCACATCCTATCAATTGATGAGGTCGTAGGCCTACATGAATACGTTAACACCTTAGTTGAAGATACTGCCTGGACCACGTTCGGCGCCATCATCGTATTGATCATTGGACTTGCCAACCTGCCTTTCCTTGCTCGATTGCCCTCACGCACGCGCAATCTATTTGTCATCGCTGGTGCGATCTACGTCGGCGGTGCATTGGGTGTTGAACGAGCAACCGATTGGTACGACGTAAACGACCTAATGAATACCCTTGCCTATAATTTGTGGACTGCGGTCGAGGAATTTATGGAAATGTCGGGGATCGTCCTTTTTATCTTCGCATTGCTTGAACGCATTGCGCCAGCGGGGCGCAAGCCAGCCCGGGTCGAAATTCAATTCAGACGCTGAAAAATCTCGATTTCTTTGACATTTAGTTTAAATATGGGCGAACCTATTGCCCTGCGAAAACACTCAACCCTACCCTTCTTCGACCCGGATGGTAAAACAAAAAATATTCGTTTCGTCAAAAGTCTCTTTCTCATTATTCAGGTCGACTGCCGACCACCGTGACGCGTTCCATTTTTCTGACAGCAGGCCAGTAATCTGCAGCAGCAAAGTGCTGAACTGCCCGGTTGTCCCAAAACGTGAACGAATCTTTGCGCCACCTGAATCGACATTGATGATCGGGGTTCGAAGCCGTCAGAAAAAGCTTCTCTAGTAAGGCATCGGAATCAGCAGGCGACATATCCTCAAGTCGACGGGTAAAAATACGATTCACATAAATCGATTTACGTTTGCTCACTGGGTGGGTTCTGACAACCGGATGCCGTACTGGAGGGAACTTCTCCCGTAGTGCCTGTATTTCTTTAGTCGACGCGCCCTCTTTGCGCATACCGTCCAAGAAAACCTGATTGTCATGGATAGCATAAAGCCCATCAAGCACCTCCTTTGTTGCGTCGTCCAGGCCCGCGTAGGCAGCTTCCATATTTGCAAATAATGTGTCGCCGCCAACCTCTGGCACCTCGACAGCGCGCAGGATCGAACCAAGGGAGGGCTCTTGACGCCAGGTAACGTCAGAGTGCCATACATTAATTTTTGGTGGGCGATCGCGATCATTATCCAGGTGAATAACCTCTGGATAGTCATCATCATTTTCTGTAAAGGGATGGACCTCAATATCACCAAAGCGGCGTGCAAATGCAATGTGCTGACGCATTGATATCGCCTGATCCCTGAAGAAGATAACCTTCCTTTCAACGAGCAAGTCAGACAGAAAGTCGATCACCTCGACTCCAAGGTCTTTCGACAGGTCAATATCGTGCACTTCAGTTCCGATACCTGGCGAAAGGTGATGGAGACGGAAGCCCAAACCTTCAGCCATGTTGGTTTCCAATGCAGACATTTGCCACTCCGAATTACCGTCCAATAAATTTAGTTTAATTATTCATTTCAATTATTCATTTCAATGAGCACGGCTTCTTACCCAAACTACCTCGGGAACGTTCCGACATTTTGTGGTCGCTGACAGCTTGTATCTCGCGCCCAACACGGCGGTCTATAGGACACAGCAAAGACATCCGTTTGTCTAACGAAGCTATAGCCGAGCAAGATGATCTTCAACAAACTCCATCCGGTCTTTACCCCAATAAATGTCATTTTCGATGCCGATAGATGGTACGCCAAAAACCCCGCGTTGCAGTGCTTTATTAGTCGAATCAATGAGTTCAGCTCGAACAGGCCCACTCTCCGCAGCGATTTCAAATTCATCTGGATTCACACCCAATGTGGCCGCAATCTGCCGCAACCTGGCGTAGTCTCCGATGCTGCCATCACCCTGTTCCCAATAAGCGGCGAAGATAGCGTCAATAAAGGCTTGCTCTTGATTCCAAGACCGCATGGCAATGGCACCGCGCAATGCACGACTGGTTTTAATAGGAAAAGCCTCGGGTACTCTGAAGGGAAACTGGTACTTCCGTGCCCAGCGCATCAGATCATCTTTACGATTTTTCAGCTTTGCTTTTGGTTCATCCATCAGCACGTAGTTGTTCGCTTGAAAAACATGTCCCACATTGAACGCGTGCCATCTGATTTCAGCATCGTGCCGTGCAGCAATTGGCTGCAACAGTTTGATGGCGAAGTATGTATTCGTGGAACCAAGATCCCAATAAAAGTCGATGACTCTAGCCATTTCGATTGTTCCCCTCTTGTAAACAACAGTTACGAATAACAGTTGTTAGTAATAGCTATTAAAATTTTCACCTGACCCGACTATGTGACGAGTTACCCCAGCTCTATTTATAAAGCCGGATGATTGACGTGACCACCGGCACGCTCCAAAGCACAGCCTGCATTGATCAACGTAGACTCCTCGAAGTCTCGGCCCACGAGTTGCACCGATAATGGAACGCCCCGCGGGCCAATAGACCAGGGTATGGACAGCGTCGGGCTTCCGGAAAAATCAAATGGCGCCGTAAACCTTAGTCTCTCTGACAGATCCTGTATCGCTGCATTGGCTTTTTCAGAACGCTCTCTTTCTAAATATGTAAACGACATAGAGGGACAGATGAGCAAGTCGACCCGTTCGAAAATATGCCTCAATTCTGATTTGAAAGTACGCCTGACAATTTCCTGTTCAAGGTAAGCCGATGTCGGCAGTGTAAGACCCAACTCGATCAGTTCTCCAATGGCTCCGTACTCATCTTTGTGCTTCAAATAAGTCTGACTGTGAGCGCGTGCCGCTTCAACGGCACAGGTGACGGGCCAACCATTTGCAACAGATTCATAAGGTAGCGTCACCTCGATAATTGTAGCGCCCCTGTCGACTAACAGATTCACCGCTTCTCTTATGGCTGATACCAGCACAGGGTCAATGCCATCACTCACGTAGGACCAATCCACACCTAGCTTTAAACCA
>JABGVY010000001.1 GCA_018645845.1 Gammaproteobacteria bacterium
ATAACTTCCTGATTGACAGTGCGAACTGAAAGCAGGCGTTGGTAAACTATTCGCATGATGTAGCCTATGAAGATGACCTGCAGCGCACAATAAGAAAGTAGTTGTGTTTCCGGTGACAAGGCGGTCGCAAGCATCCATTTCGTTGTTAATGTTGGCACGAAGATAATTGTGCCGATCAACAGTTCCGTTCTGTCACGCGCTGCCAGATATAGACTGGAGGCCATGGTAACGCTAAAGAGCAGTCTTGAAACCGTCGACAACCATTCTGCTGTCGCCAGCGTGGGTACAAATAACAGCAGTACCAAACTGATCAAGAGCGCCTGCGAGCTTACAAGGTTAGAGTTTGATTTCATCTTGCGGTTTCCTTAGGTTCGGGATTCGCCACAGTTCGGGTAGTCCAGTTTCTCATCTCATCACTCTTCGGTGAGTAATACGGATTGTAGCGCAGTTCCTAGAAGTATCTAGCGTCCCCTGATAGCAGCCGTTGATCCTGAAAATTTTAGGTTTCGCTAGTGATGTCTATTTCAACCAGAAGAGGTGGGGTAGGACGAGGTGTTGGTCGGAAGTATTTGTTGTTTCTCGGTCCCTATAGTCCTGCGGTTGCTTCAATAGTAGAATTCCACGTCGAATTGCATGGCGGCATGAAAGTGCACGCTGGATATTAATGATTTTAGTGCAAAGGGTGGCGCGCGTCGCTCTGGTTCGCTTCAGCTCACCACTGTTGTCCAGTGGCGTTGCCAGGCCTGAAGTCTCTTCAGAACAGCGCATCGATGCACTCGTCAACTTTGTGCTTGCCGGTTTTGGTCAACCCCAGAGCATGTCCGACTCACGTAAAGGAGATCTAATCGGATGAAACGCTTTCTTCCACTGTTCGTGGTGTTCGGTGGTTTCGCAGCTGCCGCTTTGTTGATCGCCACCGGCCCTCAGGTTCAGCCGCAGGCCGCCCAATCAGTTCCACCGTTGGTGCGAACCTTGACAGTGCAGCCCGGCAGCCACCAGTTCAGTGTGCGCACGCATGGGAGCGTTGTTCCGCGAACCGAAAGTGAACTCGTGCCTGAAGTAGATGGACGCGTGCTTCGAGTGTCGCCCGCACTCGTGTCTGGCGGTTTTTTTTCAAAGAACGACGTGCTCCTGGAAATAGACTCGCTGGACTATGACGTGGCGCTGGAACAGGCCAGGGCGGGTATAGCGCGAGCCGAGAGTGATCTTGACAACGAACGGAAGGATCACGAGCGTCAGGAAGACCTGGTCACTAACGGATCGATCAGCGCTTCCCAGTTAGATAATTCCCTTAACCGCGTCACCATTGCCAAAGCCACGCTCCGTGAAGCTCGGGCGCGATTGGCACGGGCGGAACGAGATTTGGCGAGAACGAGCATGACCGCACCTTACGATGGCCGGGTGCGCTCGGAGCGGGTTGATGCAGGGCAGTTTGTGCGTCGGGGAGAGGCGATAGGCACGGTTTACGCGGTTGACTTTGCCGAGGTTCGGCTGCCGATTCACGCGAATGAACTGGCCTATTTAGATCTGCCGATCAGTAAGGCTGGGCAGGCACTCGCGACTCAGTCCGAGGTCACGCTAAGTGCCGAGTTCGCAGGTACCGTGCATTCCTGGCAGGGTAAGGTGGTGCGCACCGAAGGGGAACTTGACCCAACGACCCGCATGGTTCATGTAGTGGCCCAGGTTGCCAATCCTTACGATAGCCGGCAGGAGCGTGCACCCCTGGCAGTTGGGTTGTTTGTCGATGCGATGATCCACGGCAAGACCATCAGTAATGCCACGGTCTTACCACGGTCAGCATTGCGACGGGGCAACCAGGTGTTTGTGGTTGATGAACAAGACAGGCTTCGTTTCCGTACCGTTAATGTGCTGCGGTTGGTTGATGACCAGGTGTATATTGGCGAGGGTTTGCGCGGGGGTGAGCGCGTATGCGTTTCAGCATTGCAGAGTACCACTGACGGCATGTTGGTTCGGGTTGTGAAGGACGCAACTGCGTCATGAGCGGTCCTATTACCTGGTTTGCGCGGAATCATATAGCGGCCAATCTTCTACTTGGTGCCATTGTGATGGCTGGGTTGGCATCGCTGCCGTCGATGTCACAAAAATCATTCCCTGACCTCGAATTCAACCTAATTACAGTTTCCGTGCTTTATCTTGGTGCCGCGCCAGAGGAAGTGGAGGAGGGAGTGTGCATCAGGGTTGAAGAGGCCCTGGAAGGTATTCAGGGCGTAGAAAAAATAAGCTCTAGTGCCATAGAGGGTGTCTGCTCGGTTTCTGTTGAATTGTTAGAAAGTGCCGATGCGTCCAAGGCGCTTGGCGATGTCAAAAACCGTGTTGATGCCATCGACACATTCCCCCAGGAAACAGAAAAGCCGGTGATTACACTGGTTACGACAGAACGTTCCGTGATGGATATTGCGGTAACTGGGCCTACTGATGAGCATGAATTAAAAGCGATCGGCCAGCAGGTGCGAGACGAGATTGCCGCGCTCCGCGGCGTTACGCAGGTGCAGTTGGCCAACGCACGGCCCTATGAGATATCCATAGAAATTTCAGAAGTGTCGTTGCGCCGTTACGGCCTGACTTTCCAGCAGGTAGCGAAGGCTATTCGTGCGACATCTCTGGATCTGCCAGGCGGGTCAATCAAGACCGAAGGTGGTGAGATCCTGCTACGCACAAAAGGTCAGGCTTACTGGGGGCCAGAATTTGAGCAGCTGGTGATTCTGACAGCCGCCGACGGAACCCGCGTTTATTTGCGCGACCTGGCAGTGGTGGTTGATGGATTTGAGGACACCGAGCAGAAACTTTGGTTTGATGGTCGACCCGCTGCATTGATTCGTGTTGCCAGAACTGCTGACCAGGACGTTCTTGATATCAGCAATGCGGTAAAAAACTATATAGAGAACAGTGCCGAGCACCTGCCAGAAGGAGTGAAGCTGACTGTCTGGAACGATGGCTCTGTCTTTCTGCGTGAACGACTGGATACCCTGTTTGATAGTGCGCGTCAGGGGTTTTTGCTGGTCCTAATACTGCTCGCACTTTTCCTGCGGCCCCGGCTCTCGTTCTGGGTTAGTGTGGGCGTGCCGGTCGCCTTTATGGGCGCTATTTTTCTGGCGTCGCTACTGGGTATGTCCATCGATGGTATCTCGACTTTTGGCTTTATCCTGGTGCTCGGGATATTAGTTGACGATGCTGTGGTGGTCGGAGAGCGTGTTTATTCCATGCAGTACCGTTCCGGCATAGCCCAGACTAGTAAAAACCTGCTGACTGCCGCTATCGACGGCACCCGGCAAGTGTCGGTCCCGGTAATTTTCGGCGTACTTACAACGGCCACGGCTTTTGTGCCGGTGATGCTGGGACCGGGTTCTATTGGTCAGATACAAAGTGTTATTGCGACCATTGTGCTGTGTTGTCTGGTGTTTTCCCTGATCGAATCGCAACTGATCCTGCCATCGCACCTGGGACATAAGAACGTGTCTTCAGCTGGCGGTGAGGTGGGGTTGATGCTAATACCGTTGTTCGGGATTATCTTATGGGAAGTTTCATGGAGTGGCCGCAGCTATCTTGCGCTGATTATCGCGACGTTAGGGGTATTTGTCGCTTGGCATCTGCATGGTGGGTACGAAAGGTTTGCAGCGGTACTTATAGATCGACAGCAGGACTTTTCGGATGGGCTGGAGAACTTGATACAACAAAAATTTCGCTGGTTGGTTACGAAAGCAATCGGGGCACGTTATGTGACCGTCGCCGCCGCGCTGGCAGTGTTCATAACCACCGTGGGGGCAATCTCTGGTGGCCACATGCCATTTTCCTTTTTCCCGTCCATTCCTGCTGATGCCGTTATGGCGCGTCTCACCATGCCGCTGGGCACCTCAGCGACAGTGACGGAGGACAACATTGATTCCATCAGATCGGTCGGGGAAGAACTTGCTATGGAACTGAACGCAACCTACCCCGAGGCTCAGCCGGTCACTCACATCCTGGCGGCGTTAGGTGGTCAGCCAGTGAGTGGCGCGGTTGGTGGGATCTTTGCCGGTGGCGCGTCACCCACTGGCGGACATCTTGCAGAGGTCACCATGCAATTGATACCAGGCGATCAGCGCGAGATAAGCACCCTTGAGATTGCACAACAATGGCGCGAAGCGGTGGGTGTCATCCCGGGTGTGGTGGAGTTGAGCTTTAATGCCTCGAGTTTCAGTGTTGGTGCAGAAATCGATATGCAGCTTGAGGGCAGCGATATGGATGAACTTCGTGTCGTGGCGGCCAAAATGCGCGAGCGCCTGGCAGATTATCCCGGCGTGGTTGATATCGGGGATTCTTTCCGCGCCGGCAAACGTGAAATCAAACTGGAAATATTACCGGCGGGCGAGGCTCTCGGCTTAACTCTTGGCATGCTGGCTACCCAGGTAAGACAATCGTTCTATGGTGAAGAAGTACAGCGTATCCAGCGAGGCCGCGATGACGTGAAGGTCATGTTGCGCTACACGGCATCCGAG
>JABGVY010000244.1 GCA_018645845.1 Gammaproteobacteria bacterium
GTGATTCGCCCAGTTGCTTAAGTTCTTCTGTTGCTGCCTTGTAAGTCGGGATGAACTCACCGGTACTACTTCTGTGTACCAGGGTTCTGGATGTTGAGAAACCCATCGCTCCAGCATTCATGCCTTCTTCAATCAGGGATTTCATTTTCGCGATATCTTCTTCGTTCGCAGCTTCCCTGTTGACGGCGCGTTCACCCATGACGAAAACTCGAAGGGGTCCATGTGGGAAAAGAACGGCAACATCTATATCTCGTGCTCGATCCTCCAGTGCGTCTAGATAGTCAGGAAAAGATTCCCAGTTCCATGACAACCCCTCGTTCATCGCTGTGCCGGGGATTTCCTCTACCCCTTCCATCAATTGAACCAGGACTTCGTGATCTTCTTTTTTACACGGAGCAAATCCAACACCGCAGTTACCCATGACGACGGTAGTGGTGCCAAGGTTTGAAGAGGGCGCCATGTGGTTATCCCAGGTGGCCTGGCCGTCATAATGTGTATGAACGTCTACGAAGCCGGGTGTTACGATTTTACCCTCCGCATCGACCACGCGTTCCGCTGTGTCATTGATGTGTTGCGCAACTTTTGAAATAACACCATCTTTTATGGCGACATCTAATGCTTTAGAGGGGCCACCGGTACCGTCAAAGACTTCACCATTCTTAATGATCAGGTCGTAATCAGCCATGAAAAATCTCGCAATCTTCAAATTTGCCCCTACTTTGACTTTTTATGAGTCAGGGATCAATGCATGGCCACATTCAGGCTTTTTATGGTGGTCGACCCGGGTTTTGTGGCTTGCTTGCTGCATCAGGTTCTAACGCGTCCCGCCATGCGCGGCTAAAGACACTTTATGGCATTTTGTCGTTTATTTTGTGCCTAAATGAGCAGATCCAGGCAGTTTAAATCATTGATTGCTAGGCCGTTTCGTTCCACCATTTTTGACATCCAGGCAAAGCCGCGGTCATTGGCCGGATCCAGGGTCCCAGCGATCACGACAGCGACCGTCCACGAGTACAGGACACCGACGCGGTAATCGTTCCAGGCTTTTTCGACGCTGTAGTCTTTGATACCGGCGCGAGTAAGACCGTTTGCGTACCTTTCGATGAGGCTGCGTTCATACTCTTGGCGGACCTCTGTTTTGGCGCTATGGCTAAGCAGGTACGCAACATCATGTATGCCATTGCCTTTAAGTGGCCCTTGGAAATCGACGACCAGTAGCGGATCGTGTGCGGGAGCCTGACCGAATAGCATATTGTCCATTCGAAAGTCCCCGTGGATGAGTGTTTTGGGGTGCTGGTCCAACTGTGCTTGCAGGGTTGGGACAGCGGCCAGATAGCGCTCACGCTGCGCCTCGATATTGTCAGGAACAAATTCACCAAAAATCGCCTGGAGTTGTGGCCATCCTGCCTCGCAACCTAGAGCCATGTTTGTCGCATTGTCGCTGCCTGACATGTTTGGCAACCACTCAACATCACTGAGCTGGTTCCAGAAAGAGGCATGCAGGTTTACCAGGAAGTCGACGCAAAGTTCACACTCCTCCCTGGTGGCTCCTTCAACCTGGCTGCCCATTCGATAACTTGACACATCCTCCATCAGCAGGAAAAAGTTATGTTCCTCATCGATTTCTGAGGCATAAACGCGCGGACTGCGAGCAGTAGTTCTCGGAGCAAGGTCTTTGTAGTAGCTGACCTCCTTAAGGTAAAGATTAAACTGCTGGGAAACGGCCCGGTTAGTGTCATTCTCTGCCGCCAGTTTTAGTACCAGACTGGAAGGCATGTCTTTGGAATCCTCCCACTCCAGCTCGATGATCGACATGGAACTCATCATGCCAACCCCTTCACCTATTGGGGCAAGGCTGATGTTTTTTAGTTTGCCCCTGCCGACACATTCTTCGACCCATTGGGGAGAGACGTCGGTCATGCTTCCAGGAATTGTCATGCACTTCAGCTCCAATTGTGACTGTGCTGATACTATCAGCGCGTAGATAAACGGTTAAGACATTGTGAAGATTTATTCTCGGCAAGTCTGCCGGTGACGTTAGTTGATGGCTTGGGTTTAGAGTTTTTGGGTTGCCTGATATGCCATGGGGTTTAGGTCGTTGTGGAGCAAGGGCGAATAGACTGATTAAAGTCTAATAGATACCTCATAAACCACCTCATGAGGCACTCCATGCTTTGTTGATGGTGTTCGTATCGATGAAGCTAGCGGTTTTTGCATTTTCGATGCATTGATCAATATCCGCGCGGGATAGACTAAGCGAATTTGCGGCGACTGCATACTCACTGTTCCAATCGATGGCGAATAAAGACGGGTCATCTGTATTGATCGTGGTTTTGACACCAGCGTCCATTAGCTTTTTAAAAGGATGATCCTCGATCGTCGGGATTGAGCCGGTAAGCAGGTTGCTGGTTGGACAAAGTTCGAGGGTGATGTCGTTGTCGATCACCAGTTGTATCAAGTCAGGTTCATTTACGATGTGCAGACCGTGGCCAATTCGTTCGGCGCCCATTTGTTCGATGGCCGTGCGCACATTGACTCGACTTTCCTCGACACTGATTTCCCCCGCGTGGATCGTTATACCCAGCCCGCTTGCTTTTGCTTTTCTAAATAGTTGAGCGAATTCCTGTCCGGGATAATCGAGCTCCTGGTCGGCGAGGTCAATACCAACGAAGGAGTCGGCGTTCGCTGTGATGAAGTCTGCCACCTTCTGTGCTTCCGTCAGGGGTAAGGTCCGGCGAATAATGCCAATCAGTCCCACGGCGATATCTGTATTGGCGCTGCTGATGCCGTCCAGAATAGCACCATGGATAGCCTCGAAACTGATATCCCGGTCATTTTGGATAAAGTCAGGTGAATACCGAAGTTCAATCAAGCGAACATTCTGGGCTGCAGCGTCTTCGACAGCCTCTTTTGTCAGGCGTGTAATCGCTTTAGGGTCAAACCATAGGGCACGCACTCGATCAAACCCTGCGATCATTTCAGCGAGGCTCTCTTTTTGATTGGCAACCAGGTAGTCACGTTTGAACGTGCCGACGTCTGCCGGTACGGGCAGACCCACGCGATCACCTATCTCGATGAGTGTCTGGTGCCGAAAACAAGCTTCAAGGTGACAGTGAATATCTGTTTTGAGAATGCTGCTGGATTTATTCATAGGAAAATTATGCCATGCGTTGACTCTAACTGCGCTCTGGAAAATACTGGCGTAAACGTTTAGGACATTTTTATCATGACAAATGCAGCAGATTGGATTGACCTATCAGGTAAAGTCGCTCACGTTACCGGTGGAGGCAAGGGGATCGGTAAAGCTATTTCTACGGCCCTTGCGATGGCCGGAGCAAAAGTGATGGTCAGTGATATTAATCTGCAGTCCGCACAGGAAACGGCAGATGAAATTGGGGGTAGTGCGATGGCCCTGGATGTTGCAAATAGAGAGGCAGTTGACGCAGCATTGAACAATACGGTTTCAGCGTTGGGAGCCCTCGATATCCTTGTTAATAATGCTGGTTTGTACATAGGTTATGGTGGTCCGGTAGAGGGTATTACTGACGAGATGTGGAAGGCGCTTTGGTCCGTTAATGTCGATGGTGTTTTCTATTGTTGCCGCGCTGCTGCAACTATCATGAAGGAGCAGGGGAAAGGTGGCCGAATAATCAATATCGCGTCGACTCAGGCAATGACGCCTGGGGTGGGTGTGACCTATGACGGTTCCAAGGCTGCCGTTACCATGATGACCAAAGCACTGGCATTGGAACTGGCGCCTCACGGTATTAATGTCAATGCGCTGGCGCCGGGTCCTACCTGGGTTAACCCAGGCGAACCGCCACCGATTGATGCACAGATGCCCGCTCGTTCCGGTGATCCTCTTGCGGATACGGTGGCTGATAGAATTTCGAGATTGCCGGCAGGACA